>JAFAQJ010000207.1 GCA_019246455.1 Pseudolabrys sp. | reverse complement strand
CTCGGATCCACGAACAACAGCGCTCACAGCGAAATCCAGCTTATTCCGGTTTGAGACCGATCGCTTCGATGAGAGCCTTCTGCTCAACCAGTTGTTGATCAGCGAACTTCTTGTAGTCAGCACTACTGAGATAAGCGGGCTCCTGATCGAACTTCACCATCTGCGCGACGTAAGCCGGCTCCTCCGAGCCTTTCTTGAAAGCATCGTGCAACACTTTCACAACATTGGGGTCCATGCCTTTTGGTCCGGCTAGGCCAAAAGGTGAATTGGAGACGAGGTCAATCCCCACTTCTTTGAGCGTCGGCGCCTCCGGATAGTTCTTGCTGCGCGTACCATTCCAGATCACCAGCAGGCGGAAAGCACCGGCTTGAACTTGCGGCCCCCAGCCGGTCGCATCGGCAACTGCATCGATATGCCCGCCCAAGAGAGCGCCCGTCGTTTCAGAAGTGCCTTTGAACGGCACATGCGTCCACTTGATGCCTTCCTTACCTGCAATTTGCTCCATCGTGATATGGAGCGAGGTGCCGACCCCCGGCGTGCCGTAGTTGATTTTGCCGGGGTTGGCTTTGGCGTAGTCGAGAAACTCCCGGAATGTCTTCCAAGGCGCGTCGGCGCGAACGACGACACCGAATGTGTAGCCGGTTAAACCGATGATGTAAGTGAAGTCCTTGGCAGGATCGAGCGTCGTCTTCCGCATGAATGGCCAGCGAAAGACGGTGATGGCAATTTGCGAAATCGTGTAACCATCGGGCGCCGCCTTTTCGGCAACGGTCTGCGCGCCGAGCACGCCGCCCGCGCCGGGCCGGTTTTCAATCACGATCGGCTGCTTGAGATACTTTTCTGTCGCGGTCGCAAGCGCCCGCATGCTGATATCGGTGGTGCCGCCGGCCGGCCACGGCACGACCAGCGTGACAGGCCTGCTTGGAAAATCTTGCGCTTGAACAGCGGCGCATATCAGCGCTGCAGTGAATAGAACGAACAAACGGCCTATATTTTTCAGCATGACTGCGTTCCCAGCGCTACGCTACAGTCATCCAAGCTGAAACGACACACAATTCGAGGGAAAAGCGTTGCGATGCCTTGCGCGTACGCACCGGAGCATCAGATCAAACCCCGCAGTGGAGAACAAGTGGAAACGAACCACCACCGTTATCTAAGCCATTGACCTGACGGGTACGGTCTTTCCCTCCACGCGGGAGATGCCATGGGTTCAATTCCTACAGCGCCCACCATTTCTTTGATCCAGCAAGAGCGCCTGGACCAAGCGGGTCGTTACCGCACCGCGACCGAGAGAACGTCGAAGGCACGAAGTCCTGAAGTGCCGCGACACCGCCGCTTCTCGCGGGCATCTCGCCGGTGAGTTGCGCGAATGCGACCGGGCCATTGCTCTTCGGATCAAAGAAGCCTGCAATCGGACCAACCGTTTTGGTCGCCGGGAAGAAGCTCAATGCGACATCGAACACCACGGAAAGCATGGAAGAACTTATCAGGCACGACCTGCGACGAGGCGATGACCGCGAGGCGGTCTACACGCGGCACGATCGCCATGGCCACATCAAGAAGCGCAAGGCCTAGTTGCTGGATAATGAGAGGCTAATGCCCTAGTCTTCGCAATCATCAAAATAGCCAGGGGGAGTAAAGTGAATCGCAGACTTGTTCTCGGCATCATCATTGCCCTTACGCTGCTGGTCGATCCGACCGGCCGGCTGTGCACGATGCCTGCGCTGGCCCAGACCGCTGCCCCAACCAAGCTCGACGAAATTGTTACCAAAGGTGTCCTTAAAGTCGGCATGCCCGGCGACTACAAGCCGTTTGGCTATTACGACCAGGCGACAGGGAAGTTTGAAGGATTTGACGCCGATATGGCCGAAGCACTCGGTCAGGCGCTCGGCGTCAAAGTGGAATTCGTCAAAACCAGTTGGTCCAATTTGATGAAGGATTACGAAGCCGGCGCATTCGACATGGGCGTTGGCGGTATCTCGATTACGCTCGACCGCGCCAAAAAGGCCTACTTTTCGACCGCGATGATGCGCGAAGGCAAGACCCCGATCACGTTATGCACGAACAAGGACAAGTTCGCGACTCTGGAGCAGATCGACAAACCGGGAGTAAAAATTGTCGTCAACCCCGGCGGCACCAACGAACGATTCGCTCGTGCCAACGTCAAGGCCGCGGACATTCGGGTTTATCCTGACAACAACACGATATTTAACGAGATCATCAAGGGCGATGCTGACCTGATGATGACGGACTCATCGGAAACACTGTATCAGCAAAAATTGCACCCGGAGTTGTGCTCGGTGCATCCGGATAAGCCGTTTGATTTTGCCGAAAAGGCGTACCTGCTCCCCCGTGACGCTGCTTTCAAGTTGTTCGTGGATCAATGGCTCCACATCATCCGGGAAAATGGCGCGTATCAGGCAATGTATTCAAAATATTTCGGCTGATCACCGCCGCTAATCGCGGAATGCAAGGCCGGGCGCGGAGTTACCCGCGCCCGGCTTACTGATCACAGTTCTACGACTTACTATTACCGGTCGCAGCTGCCTCGATTGACACGACCGTAACCGAGGTCGTCGCCACATCGGTTCCATGAATGGTGCGCTCGGTGGGCCCGCCAAGTCGTGTAAGCCGGCGCGTAGTCATAGTCGTAGGCATACGGGCCTGGCGCATAGGCATAGCTGTCATAGTAGGGGTAAGGCGCGACGCCCACGCCGACGCCTACCGGCCCTGCTCCAACGTAAACGCCTTGGGCACTAGCCGGCGCTGCGAATGCCAAACCGGCCGCAGCGATCAGACCGAATGCAATTTTTCTCATTTGAGCCTCCTTATTTCATTTCCCGCTGGCCTTGCGTTTGGCCATGGTCAGTCATGTCAACGCATGACTTCCCGGCGCCGTTCCGCCAATGGAACCTCCGATTTTCGCTTTGATTTTCGAACGAAACGCGGTCTCCGCGATCGTCACGCGATGGCCACCCGGCCGCCGATCCGTGCCGCACGCTTGATGGCGTCAATCACACGCAAGTTTTGCAGCCCGTCGCGCGCCGTCACGACCGGCTTCGCGTCACCGCAGATCGCGGCGCAGAAATTAACAAGCTGTCGCTTCCATGGATCGACACGCGGGACAGCGACAACCTCAGCCGCGAACGGCTGCCACCACGAACTTTCGTTCAAGTAAGTTTTTACCCGCATCGTCGGAATGGCGAGTGAGCCGCGCGTCCCGACGACGACGTAGCAATCCTCATCGGTGTTAGCCGGGTAATTCTGGTCTTCTTGCGCCGTCAGTTCCCAACTCCGAGCGGACGCTGCGGTATCCGACAACATGAAAGTACCCAGCGCGCCGCTTTCGAACTGCAGATTGATCGCGACCGTATCCTCCACTGCAAAAGCGCGAATCGCGTTGGAAGCAATGGCTTGAACAGCCGAAATCTCACCGCACAACGCACGCAGGTTTCCGATCTCATGAATCAGGTTGATCAGGATCGGGCCGCCACCCACCTTGCGTCGCCACGGCCCCTCTTCGTAGTAGCTGTCGGGCTTGCAAAACATCGCGGTGCCGACCGCCGCAACGATGCGGCCGAGCCGGCCGCCGCGCACGATTTCGACGGCCTTTGTCATCAGCGGATTGTGCTGACGGTGATGCCCTGTCAATACCGCCGCACCGGACGCCTCCGCCGCGCGAACAACCCGTTCCGCCGCATCGATTGTATCGGCGATCGGCTTCTCGACGAGCACCGGGACCCTGGCAGCAATGCAGGCGAGCGCCTGCTCGGCGTGGAGTTGGTTTGGCGTTGCTAGGATCACCCCGTCAGGCCGCGCCTTGGTAAACAGATCGTCCAGCGTACTCATGAGGGGAACATTGGCCTTGGCGGCCATCGCTTTCGCCGCCGGCGATGGATCGACGATAGCGGATAATCTGCATTCATCACTGCGCGCGATAAAATCGATATGGCGTTGGCCCATCGCGCCAGCGCCGGCGACTGCCAAATTGAGCGCCATCGTCTACAGGTCCGGTGCCGTGTGGTCTTCGGCCCATCGAGACTGCGCGTTGAGTCGGATAGGCGCATTAGTGGCGCCAAAGCCCTTGTAGCCCCGACGCTCGACAATCTCGAAGAAGAACAGATCTTTGAAGCTCCGCGTATAGAGCTGGAAATATTCGCCATTCTCGTCGCGGTCGTAGAGAATGTTGTTGGCCTTGAGCACCTTTAGCCGCTCGGCCGGCAGATCGACGCGGACTTCGAGGTCGTCATAGTAGTTTTCAGGAATCGCTAGCGTGTCGATGCCGTTTGCTTTCAATGCCATCGCCGTTGCAACAATGTTGTCGGTTTGCAACGCGATGTGTTGCACGCCGGAACCGAAATACTCCGTCAAGAAGCGAGAAGATTGAGTCCGATGGCTTTGCGAAGCATTCAGGGCAATTCGCAGCGCGCCATCGGTTGTCTCTGCCACTTGGCTGCGCACGATGCCACCCGGATCGGTGATATCGAGCTGCGGCGTTTTGCGCACGTCGAGCAGCGACGTGTAGAACAACAACCAGGACAACATGTCTTCGTAATACGTCGATTGCGAAATATGATCGACGACCGTCAACCCCGATGATGCCTCGCCGCCGGGATTGACCGCTTCGAATTCAAGGTCCCAGACCTTGCCGAGCCGGCTTGATGCGTCGAGGAAATACAGCAGGCTTCCGCCCATCCCGCGTACCGCCGGGATTTCAAGCTCGCCGGGACCGACGCTCTGGCGGAATGGCGTGTCATACAATTTCTCCGCCCGATCCAGCGTTTGCGATGCGCTGTCGACCTTGAGCCCGATAGCGCAAACCGAAGGTCCGTGGGTGATGTAGTGCGCGTGAGCGAACCCTTCTTTTTCCTTGTTGATCACAAGATTGATCGCGCCTTGAGTCCAGCGCGTCACCGCCTTTGATTTGTGTTGTCCAGCATTACGAAAGCCCAGCCCGGCAAAAAGCCCCGCAAGCTCACCAGCCGTCGTGTCGTCGACGGCAAATTCAACGAATTCGACGCCTTGGCAGCGCGATCGCGGCGGTAACGCGGGAAAGCCTTTCGCTGCCACGCCGGTCTTGAGCCGCAACTGGTCCATCAGATAGACAAGCGAGCGTTGCCCGTCGATCGCAACCAGCCGTGGCGACCCGGCGCGAAACTGATCGTTGAAAATCTCCAACGATATTTCGCCGTCATAGCCGGTCTCGCGCAGTACCGTCATGAAATCGACGATCGGCATGTCGCCTTGCCCGGGGAAGCAGCGGTAATGCCGGCTCCAGGACAGCACATCCATGTCGAGCCACGGCGCATCAGCAAGCTGAACCAATGCAATACGATCCCCCGGAATCGAGCGCATGGCGCTCAAGTCCGTCTTGCGCGCATAGATATGAAATGTATCCAGCACTAGCCCGACCGACGGATGATTGGCGCGTCGCACCACTTCCCAAGCATCGCGATAATCGTTGACGTGCCGGCCCCAAGCCAGCGCCTCGAAACCCGTGCACAGGCCGCGTTTCTTCGCGCGCTCCCCGAGCTCGTGGAAATCAGCAGCGGCGCGATCGACCCCGCCAAGCGAATCCGGCGACACGTTGCTGCAGACCATCAGGAGATCGCAGCCGAGCTGTTGCATGATGTCGAACTTGCGCTCGGCGCGATCGAAGGTGCGCGAACGCTGTGGCTCCGGCATGCCCTCGAAATCGCGAAACGGCTGGAAGGTCACGACCTTCAAGCCAAGGTCCGTGACTTCCTTGGCGACGTCAGCTGGCGTGCGGTTTGAAGACAGGAGATCGCTTTCGAAAATCTCGACCCCACGGAAACCTGCCGCTGCGATAGCCTCAAGTTTCTCGCTGAGGCCGCCGCTGAGACAAACCGTTGCAATAGAGGTTTTCATGGCTCCTCCTCAGGCCGATTTGGCGAGAGCCGCTTCGCGCTCTCGTAGCGCCCGCGCGAACGTCTGGTGCAGCCGTGCCACATCGGGCATCACGCCAGTGAACTGGCGAAATGCTTCGACAGCCTGATGCACGCACATCCCGTCGCCACTCATGGTGCGGCAACCTTTAGCAGCAGCCGCCTTGACGAATTCAGTATCGATCGGCGTGTAAATGACGTCCGCGACCCATTGTTTATCGTTCATCGATAACGTGGGAATGGGGTTTCCTGGGAAGCCGCGCATACCGGTCTGCGTCGCATTCACGACACCCTCAGCCGTGGCGACGTCGCGCGCGAGAGCTTGCGAAATGCGAACCCGCTCCGACCCGAAGTGGCCGGCCAGATCGCGTCGCAGTGCGTCGGCGCGCTTGGCATCTTGATCGTGGATGATGAGCGAAGCGGTGCCGAGGTCCATCAAGGCGCAAGAGACCGCCCTTCCCGCCCCGCCCGCGCCGACCATCACCACCGTCGCGCCTTCGGCGGCATCGGCGCTGAAGCATTCGATGAATGCATTTCTCCAGCCCCGGCGATCGA
>JAFAQJ010000428.1 GCA_019246455.1 Pseudolabrys sp. | reverse complement strand
CGAAGGCGGTAAGCCGCGCCGCCAACATGTCTTTGATGCCGTCGCTGTGCGCGCCGATCGAAGAGGCGAGCTGCTCGGCGTTGGCGTGGAAGGTGTCGGCGACCTTATTGGAACGCTCGACAATGGTGTCGGTGATCTGCGCGCCGGTTTGCTCCATCTTGGAGACGACCTCGGTGCCGCGCAGGTTGAGATTCATCACCAGCGACTCGCCGGTCGTGCGCAGTGTCGCGTTGACATCATCGGTGCGCGATGCGATGGCGTCGGTAAGGCGGGCGCCGGTCGCGGTCAATTCGTCGGTGATGCGCTGCGAGCGGTCGGCCATCTGCTCGATGACGCCGGTCGATTTCTGCTGGAAATTCTGAGTCACCTGATCGAGCCGGTTGCTCATCATCTGCTGCAGACGATTGGCCAGATCGGCGAATTCGTCGTGGATGTGATCGGTCTTGAAGTTGAGGCTGGCGGAGAGGCGGTCGCTGGCCGACGAGATGGCGTTGGTGGCGCGATCTGAGGTGGTTTCGAGGCGGTCGAGTAGGCTCGAACCGCGTTCGGACAGCGTGTCGATCATCGAGTCGCCGGCGTGCCCAAGCGCCAGCGTGATGTGCTCGCCCTTCTCGGTCAGCGAGCGGGTGATGCGCTGCGCGACGTCGTTGACCTTCTCGGCGACGATGTCGCCGACCGAGGTTATGTCGTGCGACAGATCAAGGTGAACACTGGCGATGGCGTTGCGTACCTGCTCGGCCTGGCCGACCAGCGTGTCGCGCTGCGTGTTCAATTCGGCAAGCAGATCGCGAATGCGAACTTCGTTATCGTTATAGGCGCGCTCGAGCGCCGAGACTTCGTTGTGCACCAGCGCCTCGAGCTCGGCGGCGCGCGCCAGCGCGCGCTCGACGCCGTCGCCCATCGCCGTGACTTCGCGGCGGATCGCCTGACCGACATTGACGATCGATTCATGCGCGGCGGTTTCCGGCTCAGCGAGCCGCATCGCGACTTCGGCAATGGTCTGGGTGACGACGCGCAGATCCTGCGTGCGCCGCACGATGTGCGCGAGGGCCAGGAAGAACGCGACCGGAATGATGACCGCGAGGACGAGGCCGGCGATGCTCGGCGGGCCGATGTCGGGTTGCGAAGTGAACGCAAGAATTTCAGCTTTGTAGACTATGGCGAAGATCGCGGCGGCCGCGACCCACAGGCCGGACATAACGATGGCGGCGAGATAGGGACCCTTGGCGGGGCGGCGTTGCAGCGATTGGAGGATCTTGCCGATCGCGGCGCGGTCGTCGTTCGCGGGACGACGCACGGGCGTGTCTTCGTCGGCCCATTCGGGCGCGTTCGGCGTGCCATGGAAAAGATCGGCCGTCACGGGCGAAGTCACCGGCGGCGCGCGCCGGCCGGCGTCGCCTCCCACAGAAGTTGCATCCCGGACGTTGAGCGCCTCCTGGATAGCGGAGATCGCCTCTTGGGTCGCGTCCTTGGACTTCTGCGGAGTATTCGCCATTCCATCGCCTCGTCGTTACGCCGGACTGTCGTCGCGGCCCGAACCATCGTTACTGCGGGCCGCGGCACGAGCGCGGAGCCTTCGGTGCTTGGGGTGGGCGGCCTTGAGGGCCCAAATTTCCCCTTCGGGAAACCATCCTATCGGCTTGGCGGATCAATGAAAACGGGCGTTCTGTGACATCGTTAACTTGCTATTAACCATACCAAAGCGTGTCAGCTGATGGCGGAACCGGCCTTTACCGGCTGTTGGGGGCGGGACGCGAGAGTGGCGCATGGCCTCCGTTGCGTCCGCGTCCCGCCACACTTCCGTTAATGCCATCGACCGCGACCATCTGCGCAAGATGACGCTCGGCAACGCGGCGCTGGAGCACGAGGTGCTGCAGCTATTCGACAAGCAGGCCGAAGTGCTGCTGACGCGCATGCGCGACGCCGATCCTGGGTCGCTCGCCGCGCTGGCGCATGCGCTCAAGGGTTCGGCGCGCGGCATCGGCGCCTGGCCGGTCGCGGCGGCGGCCGAGGGACTGGAGCGTCACGGCGCCGATTACGGCGTGGCGCTTGATCGCCTCGCCGAGACGGTCTCGGCCGTGCGGCTTGAAATCGCCGGGCTGTTGGCGGCGTGATCGACGCTGGCGCTTCCCCGGAAGTGCCTATATAGGGGTCACCTTCCTTGTCCCCGCGTTCCCTCCGATATGCCCAAAATCACCTATATTGAACCCAACGGCCCGTCTCGTACCGTCGAGGCCGAAGTCGGCTCGACCGTCATGGAGGCGGCTCTGCGCAACAACATTCCGGGCATCGAGGCCGAGTGCGGCGGAGCCTGCGCCTGCGCGACCTGCCATGTCTATGTCGACGAGGCCTGGCGCGAGAGAGTCGGCGAGCCGTCGCCGATGGAAGAGGACATGCTCGATTTCGGCTTCGATGTGCGCGAGAACTCTCGGCTGTCGTGCCAGATCAAAGTGACAGACGAGCTCGACGGGCTGGTGGTGTCGACCCCGGCCAAACAGGCCTGATCTGAAAGATATTTCGTCGCTTGCCGGGCGGCGGTTTTCGATGACATAGAGACGGCATGAGCGATATCATCAAGACGGACGCATTGATCGTCGGCGCCGGGCCGGTCGGTATCTTCGCAGTGTTCGAGCTCGGGCTGGTCGACGTCAAGGCGCATCTTGTCGACATTCTCGACAAGGTCGGCGGCCAATGCGCCGAGCTTTATCCCGAAAAGCCGATCTACGACATTCCCGGCATCCCGCTCGTGACCGCGCAAGGTTTGGTCGACGGCCTGATGGCGCAGATCAAACCGTTCGGCGCGCAATTCCATCTCAACGAAATGGTCGAGAGCCTCGAGAAGATCGGCGAGCCGCTGTTTCGCGTGAAGACGAACGGCGGCAAGACCTTCGAGGCCAAGATCATCATCATCGCGGCCGGTGGCGGCTCGTTCCAGCCCAAGCGTCCCCCAATTCCTGGCATCGAGCATTACGAAGCGAAGTCGGTGCACTACGCCGTGCGCAAGATGGACGACTTCCGCGGCAAGAAGCTCCTGATTGCGGGCGGCGGTGACAGCGCGCTCGATTGGACGCTCAATCTCGCGTCGATCGCTGGCCACGTCACGCTCTTGCATCGCCGCGCCGAATTCCGCGCCGCGCCTGACAGCGTCAACAAGATGATGGCGCTGGTGAACGACAAGAAGATTGACCTCGTGCTCGGCCAGGCCTCGTCGGTCGAAGGCAAGGACGGGCAAATCGAAAAGGTCATCGTCAAGAAAAACGATGGTACGGCGGCAGAGATCGCGTGCGACGCGGTGCTGCCGTTCTTCGGTCTAACCATGAAGCTCGGACCGATCGCGAATTGGGGTCTTCGCATGAACGAGGAACTGATCCCGGTCGACACCGAGGCATTCGAAACCGACGTGCCGGGTATCTTTGCGATCGGCGACATCAACACGTATGCGGGCAAGCTCAAGCTGATCCTGTCCGGTTTCCACGAGGCGGCGCTGATGTCGCGCAAGGCCGCGCATTACGTCTATCCGGACAAAAAGATCGTGTTCCAATACACAACGTCGTCGACCAGCTTACAGAAGAAGCTCGGCGTCAACTAACCGCTGGAACTCATGCGCCGGCCGCGTTTTAATCCGGCGTGGCCAACAACCTAAAGACGACGTGCTGTATCGCCGGCGGCGGACCGGCCGGGATGATGCTCGGGTTTCTTTTGGCGCGCGCCGGCGTGCCGGTCGTCGTTCTCGAGAAGCACAGAGATTTCTTGCGCGACTTCCGCGGCGACACCGTGCACCCCTCGACGCTCGAAGTGATGGACGAGCTTGGCCTGCTCGATGATTTCCTCAAGCTGCCGCACTCGAAGGTTGATCACGTCAGCATGCAGGTGGGCGAAGACCCCGTTCGCTTCGCGCTGATCGGATTGCCGAC
>JAFAQJ010000352.1 GCA_019246455.1 Pseudolabrys sp. | reverse complement strand
GGCAGCCGGCTGCGCTGGTGGACGAGCTTTCCGGCAATCGCCCGATCAAGCCGGTGCGCTTGTTTGGCGAAGATCTTGTGATTTTTAAAGACGAACAGAGCCGCTACGGTCTCGTCGGCCGCCATTGCCCGCATCGTGGCACTGATCTGCTGTACGGCAGACTGGAGAATAACGGCTTGCGCTGCGCCTTCCACGGTTGGCTGTTCGACGTGCATGGCAAATGCCTCGAAACGCCGGCCGAGCCCGAGGGCAGCAACCTCTGCGCCAACATCAAGCAGAAGGCTTATCCGGTGGTCGAGAAAAGCGGCATCCTGTTCGCCTATCTCGGCGAAGGTGAGCCGCCGGCATTTCCGGACTTCGACTGCTTCGTCGCGCCCTCGACCCACACTTTCGCCTTCAAGGGCATGATCGATTGCAACTGGCTGCAATCGCTCGAAGTCGGCATCGATCCGGTCCACACCTCGTTCCTGCACCGCTTCTTCGAGGACGAAAATCCCGACGAAGGCTACGGCAAGATGTTCCGCGACAACACCAAGGACGCGGACATCCCGATGACCAAGATCATGCGTGAGCACACTCGCCCGCGCATCGAGGTCGAGCCGACCGATTACGGCTTCCGCCTCTCGACCTTGCGCGAGATCGGCGGTGGCAAGGCGCATGTGCGCGTCACCAATCTCATCTTCCCGAACGCCTTCATGATCCCGATGAGCCGCGAAATGACGATTTCGCAATGGCACGTGCCGATCGACGACACGAAGCACTATTGGTACGCGATCTTCACCTCGTTCGGCGCAGCCGTCGACAAGGACGAGATGCGCCGCCAGCGGCTCGAACTCTACGAATTGCCGAACTACCGGCCGCGCAAGAACAAGGACAACGAATATGGCTTCGACGCGCACGAGCAGGAGCACGCGACCTATACCGGCATGGGCGCCGACATCAACGTGCACGACCAGTGGGCCTGCGAGTCGATGGGCGTGATCCAGGACCGCACGAGGGAGCATCTCGGCACGTCCGACAAGGCGATCAGTGTCTATCGCCGGCTGTTGCGCCAGGCGCTCGACGATAGCGCCAGGGGTGCGACGCCGATCATGGTGCTCGACCGCAGCAAAGCCTCTATCGTCACCGGCCCGGCTTGCGTGGACGGCATCGGCCCAGCCGCCGACTGGCAGGATTATTGGCAGCGAACCGACAAAGACCGTCAGGCGACCAAGAGCTGGACGCGCGCGCACTGATGGCTCAACGCCCGCGCCGCCTGTCATCACAGAGCTTCGTCGACCGTCATCGCCTCTGGAACGACGAGCAGAACGCGGCCGCCGCGGCGCTCGCGCAACGCGTCAAGAAAGACAAGCTCGAACTCCTGCGCTTCTCGTTCGCCGACCAGCACGGCGTGCTGCGCGGCAAGACCTTGGTCGCCGAGGATGCCGTCAAGGCGCTCAAGAGCGGCGTCACCATGACGACGACGCTGCTCGCCAAAGACACCGCGCACAAGACGGCATTCCCAGTGTTCACGCCCGGCGGCGGGCTCAACATGCCGGAGATGCAGGGCGGCGGCGATTTCGTGATGGTTGCGGATCCGGGCACGTTCCGCGTTCTGCCGTGGGCTCCGGACACGGGCTGGGTGCTCTGCGACATCTACTTCACCAACGGCAAGCCGGTGCCGTTCTCGACGCGGCGGCTCTACCGCGACGCGCTCTTGCGCCTCGGCACCGCCGGCTTCGATTTCATGGCCGGGCTCGAAGTCGAGTTCCACGTTTTCAAGATCGAAAATCCGCGCCTCACGACAAACGACACCGCTTGGCCGCCGCCGGCGCCGGACGTCAGCCTGATCTCGCAGGGCTTCCAGTATCTCACCGAAACACGGTTCGATCAGATGGCGCCGGCGATCGACGACATCCGCAAAGGCGTGCAGGCGCTCGGCCTGCCGCTGCGCTCGATCGAGGTCGAACTGGGACCGAGCCAGTGCGAATTCACGTTCCGCCCGCAGACCGGGCTTGCCGCCGCCGACACCATGATCCTGTTCCGCGCCGCGGCAAAGCAAATCGCGCGGCGCAGCGGTCATCTTGTCAGCTTCATGTGCCGCCCGGCGCTGCCGAATTTGTGTTCGAGCGGCTGGCACCTGCATCAATCGCTGATCGAGACGAAATCCGGCGCCAACGCCTTTGCGCTCAACGACGCCGACGTGCTCTCGACCATCGGCCGCTATTATCTCGGCGGGCTGCTGGCGCACTCTCGCGCCGCGGCGGCGTTCACCACGCCGACTATCAACGGCTACAAGCGCTATCGCCCGTATTCGCTGGCGCCTGATCGCGCGATCTGGGCGCGCGACAATCGCGGCGTGATGGTGCGCGTGCTCGGCCAGCCGGGCGATCCTTCGACCCATCTTGAAAACCGGGTCGGCGAGCCGGCCGCCAATCCGTATCTCTACATGGCCTCGCAAATTTATTGCGGCCTTGACGGCATCGCGCGCCGCATCGAGCCCGGGCCGTCGGTCGATACGCCTTACGAAACGGTCGCTGCGGCGCTGCCGAAGTCGCTCGCCGAAGCGTTGACGGCGTTGCGGGCCGACGACTGCCTGCGCGAAGGTTTCGGACCGGCTTTCATCGACTATTTCGTTCACATCAAGAGCGCCGAGCTCGCGCGCTTCAAGGCCGAGGCCAAGGATCAGCCTGAGCCAACGCCTTGGGAGCAGCGCGAATATTTCGACTTGTTCTGAGGCGGAACCAGGCGACGGGCTGCGTCATTGAAGACGGTAGAGACGGAGAGCGTTCATGCTGAAATGGGCCGCGGTTTTCCTGGTCATCGCCATTGTCGACGGGATTTTCGGCTTTACCGGCATCGAGCAGGC
>JAFAQJ010000423.1 GCA_019246455.1 Pseudolabrys sp. | reverse complement strand
ACGCGAGGATGGCGAGTCCAAGGAGGAAGGCGATGAGCAAGCGCCCATGCAAGTGCGCGAACTGTCGAAGTATCGAGCGCGGCGCGACAATTTTCTTGGTGCGCTTCATTCTGGTCACGTCCGACGCTCGGCGATGAAGTGCGCGGCGGCGCTCAACACCGCCGCTTTACCGCCAAATGGTTCGAGCGCCGCATCCGCGTCATCGACCAGCGATTTCAACCGCGTCCGCGCCGCTGGCGCGCCAAGCAGCGACGGTAGCGTGGCCTTGCCGGCGGCGGCATCTTTACCGGCCTGCTTGCCGAGCGTCGCGGTATCGCTTTCAAGATCAAGCAAGTCGTCGGCGATCTGGAAAGCTTGCCCTACGGCTCGACCGTAACGATCGAGCGCATCGAGTCCGGCTTTGTCGGCGCCGCCAAGAATCGCGCCGGCGCGGCAGGCGAAGCGCAATAGCGCGCCGGTTTTCATAGCCTGCAATGTAGCGACTTCCTTCTCATCGAGCTGGCGCTTCTTCTCGAAGCGACCCTCGGCGGCGAGGTCGAGCATCTGGCCGCCCGCCATGCCGCCAAGCCCGGAGGCGCGCGCGAGTTCATTCACCAAAGCGAGCCGCACTCCCGGATCGGCATGGACCGCAGGCCGCGACAGCACGTCGAATGCAAACGTCAGCAAACTGTCGCCGGCCAAAATCGCTGTCGCTTCGTCGAACGCCTTGTGCACGGTCGGACGGCCACGCCGCAAATCGTCATTGTCCATCGCCGGCAAATCATCGTGCACCAGCGAATAGCAGTGCACGCATTCAAGCGCCGCGCCCGCCAACAGCGCCCCCTGGTGCGGCACACCGAATAGAGCCGCTGTCTCGACCACCAGAAAGGGACGCAATCTCTTGCCGCCGCCTAGGCTTGCGTGCCGCATCGCCTCGAGCAGCCGGGGCGGGCGCGCAATTTCGCCGGCCGCGGCGCGGCCATCGAGCAAGGCGTCGAGCAGTGCGTCGGTCTCGGCGGCAATGGCATCGAGCCTTGCGCTGAATTCGCGGGATGGCGGCACGCGCGCGTCCATGTTTGGCCTCTTCCTAGCGCTTGCCTTGTTCCCAGCCGGTACGTCAAGCGCGGGCGATGAGCTAGGTTAGACGGAATGTTGCCGGAATCGCCATATCCTCGGCCACCGCGCAGGGGCCCGGCCTCGCTGCTGCGCCGCGCGGTTGTCGCGGTGATCGGTGTCTTGTTGCTGCCGTACGTGCTGACGCCGCTCTATAGTTTCGGTCACCCGGTCTCGACATTAATGCTGGCACGCTGGCTGACCGGGCAACGGGTCGAGCGGATCTACACGCCGATCGAGCAAATTCCTCGTTCCATAACCTCGGCCGTGCTCGTCGCCGAAGATTCGCGTTTCTGCGACCATTACGGCGTCGATTTTACCGAGATCGGCAATTCGATCGCCGAGGCCGAGGATCTCGATGATCTGCGCGGCTCCTCGACCATCACCCAGCAGGTGGTGAAGAACCTATTCCTTTGGAATGGCAGGAATTTCCTGCGCAAGGCGCTCGAATTTCCGCTGGCGCTGTGGGTCGATCTCGTTCTGAGTAAGCGCCGAATACTGGAATTATACCTCAACATCGCCGAATGGGGCCCAGACGGCGAATTCGGTATTCAAGCCGCCGCCCGCCGCTCGTTCGGCAGGAGTGCGGGAAACATCGGCTCTTCGGAGGCCGCTTTGCTTGCGGCGACGCTGCCCAATCCCGCGGCCCGCGATGCACGGCGACCCGGCCCCGGCTTGCGCCGATTGGCCGGGCTTTATGTGTCGAGGGCCGCTTCCTCTCCCAATGTCGATCAATGCGTACGCCGCAGGCCGTGAAAACCGACCTCTAGCCTCAGCCCCCCGCTTCCTCTATAAGCGCGGCCTCAACCGACATTTCGATAGATCAAGCTCGTCAGGAGTTCTCTCAATGGCTGTTCCAAAAAGAAAAACCTCGCCGTCCCGCCGCGGCATGCGCCGCTCGGCCGACGCGCTCAAGCAGCCGACCTACGTCGAGGACAAGGACTCCGGCGAACTGCGCCGCCCGCACCACATCGATCTGAAGACCGGCATGTATCGCGGCCGTCAGGTTCTCAAGGCCAAGAAAGAGTCCTGACGTCTGGCGAGGAGAAGCGAAGGGGCATTGCATGTCGCTGGTCGGCTTCCCTCTGCTGCTCATTCCGTTCGCGGTCTACAACATCTTCGCCTTTCTCATCCCGGGCGTCGGCTGGGCGTCGCCGGTCACGCACGTGCAGATGGCCTCCGGCGTCGAATGGACGATGGCGCCGGGCGACATTCTGATCGTTTTTTCGATCCTATTGTTGTTCGGCGAGATGCTGAAATCGACCCGGATCGGAATGCGCACCGTCGTCGACCATGCGTTATCAATGCTGTTATTTATCGCGATGGTCGTTGAATTCATCCTGGTGAAGCAAGCGGCGACCGCAACGTTCTTCCTGCTGCTCATTATCAGCTCGATGGACGTGTTGGCCGGGTTCGCCGTGACTTTGCGCTCGGCACAACGCGGCGTCATGATCGATACCGATCACATTCCTACCAGCTGACCGCTCACAACCATGCCCCGTGATTTCCAGCTCCCCGGCCGCTCGCCGGTCATCGCCTGCGAGGGAATGGCGGCGACTTCTCATCCTCTGGCAACGCTGGCAGCGCTCGACGTCTTGCGCGGCGGTGGCAATGCGGCGGATGCCGCCGTAACGGCATGCGCCGTGTTGTGCGTCGTTGAGCCTCACATGACCGGGATTGGCGGCGACTGCTTTGCGATGCTGGCGAAACCGGGTCAGCCGGCCTGGGGTTACAATGGTTCGGGACGAGCCGCTGCGGCGGCTTCGACTGAAAAATTGCTGGCGCAAGGCATCAAGGAAATCGGAACCTCGATCCATGCAGTCACGGTGCCGGGGACGGTCGATGCTTGGGGCGCCGTCCTCGATGCGCATGGTACGTTCGGCCTCGACCGCGCTTTGGCGCCGGCGATTCGTTATGCTGAGGGTGGGTTTCCGGTGGCATCTCGCGTCGCGTACGACTGGAGTCGATTCGTGCCGCGCTTAAAGGCCGATTCCGGCGCCGCCAAGCACTATCTCTTTAACGGCGCAGCGCCGGAGGAAGGCGACGTCATCAAGCTTCCGGCGCTTGCTAGAACCTTGAAGGCGATTGCCGCCAAAGGCGGGCGGGCTTTCTACGAAGGTGAAATTGCCGATGACATCGCGGCGACCGTCGCGGCGCGCGGCTCGCTTCTCACTACACAGGATTTTGCCAACCACAGGGGCGAAGTCGCCAAGCCCGTGTCGACGAATTATCGGGGACTCGATCTGCTTGAGTTGCCGCCGAACGGGCAGGGGCTGACCGCGCTGGTGATGCTCAACATTCTCGAGAACTTCGACATGAAGTCGTTGGAGGCACTGGGACCGGAGCGCTTCCATCTGATGCTTGAAGCGGCACGGATTGGCTACGCGGTGCGCGACACGCATATTGCCGACCCGAAGGCGATGAAGATCGACGTCGCAAAGCTGCTCGACAAGGCATGGGCCAAGAAGCTGGCGGCGAAGATTGACCTCAAAAAGCGCGTCGATCTACCGAAGGCGCCCACTCCTGGAAATGAAACCGTCTATCTCACGGTCGTCGACAAGGATCGGATGGCAGTATCCTTAATCAATACGCTCTATTCGCATTTCGGTCATGGGCTGTGCACCGAGAAGACCGGCATTCTGCTGACCAATCGCGGCGCCTGCTTCACGGTCGATCCCGATCATCCCAACACCTTCGGCCCAAACAAACGGCCGATGCACACCATCATCCCGGCGCTGGCGATGCGCGATAATCGCGTTGCTTATTCGCTCGGCGTGATGGGCGCACACTATCAGCCGATGGGGCACGTCCAGCTCGTTCTCAACCTGATCGACTATGGCATGGATGTGCAACAGGCGATCGATGCGCCGCGCGCGTTCTTCGAAGGTGA
>JAFAQJ010000364.1 GCA_019246455.1 Pseudolabrys sp. | reverse complement strand
TTCGGCATGCAGATGGCGGTGGTCGAAGCCGCGCGCAATCTATGCGGCATCGAGCAGGCAAACTCGACCGAGTTCGGCCCGACCCCGGAACCGGTCGTCGGCCTGATGACTGAATGGCTCAAAGGCAATGCGCTCGAGAAGCGCAACGCCGCGGGCGATCTCGGCGGCACAATGCGGCTTGGGGCCTATGCGGCGGCGCTGACGCGTGGCAGCCGCGTTGCGCAGATTTATGGCGCCACGGAGATCTCGGAACGGCACCGTCACCGCTACGAGGTCAATACCGCTTATAAGGGCCGCCTTGAGCAGCGTGGCATGCGCTTCTCGGGTATGTCACCGGACGGCGTGCTGCCCGAGATCATCGAATACGAAGATCATCCGTGGTTCATCGGCGTGCAGTTCCATCCCGAGCTGAAGTCGCGGCCTTTCGAACCGCATCCACTGTTCGCTTCGTTCGTCGAGGCGGCGCTCGAGCAAAGCCGGCTGGTCTAATGACCGTCGATCTGGCCGCGGCGGTTGCCACGGCCATTTTCCCGGCAATTCAGTGCGTCACGAATTTCAACAGGGCGGCGATATAGCTCTTGAGCGGATCAGACAGCGCGCTCGTCACGATCGAGGCGGCACCGCTTAACGGCCAACCGATCCACTGATACATCCGCTTTGGCATCTTGACGCTTTTCGCCGGCAACCAGCGTTTGGGTGCGCGCACATCAAGACCCCTCAACTTTGGATTCCAGATCAGCAAGATGAAGCCGAAAGCGATCAGGATCTTGCCGCCAGCCAGGCATGAAAACGCTACGTCGAGATTGCGCACATCCTCAGGACGCAGGAATGCCGAAAGACCGATCTTGAAGGCAGCCGGAAATTGCAGGATCGCATAGGCAATCGTGGTCAACAGGAATAGCCAGCCAGCCGGGCCGCCCCAGCGCACGAAAAACACCCAACCGACCGCGACGATGGCGATACTCGAGATCACGAGGTCGGGCGCGATTTGCATCGCCGCCACAAAGATGTTCCTGGGATAGACGCGGCCGATCATGTCGCCGACGATCGTCCACAACATGAGCACGATTAAGAGCGCGCCAAGCCAAGCCGCCGTTTTCTTGACGTTGAACTCGCGTCCGCTGCTATAGGCGATGGCGGTCGCGAGCAGGAGAACCTTGGCGACGTTGTCGAATAAGCCCAGCGCCGTCCACAGCGGGCTGTCGGGTGGCACGTTCTTGAAGAGCACCAGCGCGACGTAGACGATGAAGGTGCAGCACCACACCGTCGCAAAGAATGTGAAGGCCCAAGTTACCGACGGATATTTCCTGAAATCGAGCGATTTCGGTTCGTTCGACGCCATCGCGCTGAGGCTGATCGCCGACATGACGGCCAGGATTGCAAACGTGACACCGAGATTGACCACCGTGAAGTCCATCTGATCCCCCCTTGTGGACGCCGGCTGCTGATAGATTGACGCCTTTGACGCGCAACCTCAAGTAGTAGGTGTGGCGATGCCGCATAAAGAAGGAAACGCAATACCCCGCGGCATTGACCATGTCGTTCATGCCGTGCGTGATCTCGACGCTGCGGCCACGCTTTATCGTCGGCTCGGCTTCATGGTCGGGGCGCGCAATCGCCATTCGTGGGGCACGCATAATCACGTCGTTCAGACACCCGGCGCCTTCGTCGAACTGCTAGCCATTGCTGACCCGTCGCTGATTACGCCCCATCGGCCGCAGGAATTTTCTTTTGGCGCCTTCAACCGGGACTTCTTGATACGCGGGGAGGGTCTGTCGATGCTGGTGCTCGAGGGGCGTGGCGTCGCCGACATCGAGGACTTCCGCAATAAAGGCATCGGCGACTTCCGGCAGTTCGACTTCGCACGCGAAGCGAAAGCGCCGGACGGCAAGCCGATCAACGTGGCGTTCACGCTAGCTTTCGCCCACGACGCGCAAGCCCCGGAAGTCGGCTTCTTTACCTGTCAGCATCATCATCCGGAGAATTTCTGGAATCGGGCATTCCAGCAGCATCCGAATGGCACGATGGAAATCCGCGCTGTCATGATGGCGACGGATAATCCGCAAGCGCATCGCGAGTTTCTCGCGGCTTTCACCGGCTCGGGTGAATTCTACACCGAACCCGGTGAGGTCAGCGTACTCACACCACGCGGCGCGGTTTGCGTCATGACGCCGAAACGTTTCGCAGCGGCGTTCGGCGGCCCTCTGCCGCGGTTCGGCGCACATCTCCAGGCGATCCGGTTTGCTGTGGCGGACATCGCCGCGGCGCGAGCGCTGCTCAAGGCCAACGCCGTGCCCTATCGGGATCACCGCGACGGCTTTGTGGTCGACGCCGCCGACGCGCTCGGGGCCACGATCAGCTTCGAACCCGCCGTAAAATAGGGTCTTACAGCAGCGGTTGACCGGGAAACGCGGCGCCGTCATGGTCGCGCCCGCGAGGGAGTATCCGTGGACAAGAAGCCCAGCGTCATCGTCAGTGTCGGCAGCGCGAAATTTGGCAACGCTTTGCCGTTCGCGTTGATCGCCGGGCCGTGCCAGCTCGAGAGCCGCGATCACGCCTTCGACATGGCGGGCGCGCTCAAAGAAATCGCGGCGAAAGTCGGCGTCGGCTTCGTCTACAAAACTTCATTCGACAAAGCGAACCGCACGTCCGCCTCGAGCGCGCGGGGCCTTGGATTGGAACAATCACTGCCAATTCTTGCCGAGCTGAGGTCAAAGCTCGGCGTGCCAGTGCTCACCGACGTCCACGACGCTGCGCAATGTGCGGAGGTTGCGAAGGTCGTCGATGTTCTGCAAATCCCGGCGTTCCTGTGCCGACAAACCGACTTGCTCGTCGCCGCTGCGAAAACCGGCAAAGTCGTCAATGTGAAGAAGGGTCAGTTTCTCGCGCCGTGGGACATGAAGAACGTCGTCGCGAAGATCACAGGCGCAGGAAACGGTGATGTACTCGTCACCGAGCGCGGCGTCTCGTTCGGCTACAATACGCTGGTGTCCGACATGCGCGCGCTGCCGATCCTGAAAGAACAGATCGGCGCGCCGGTCATCTTCGACGCGACCCATTCGGTGCAGCAGCCCGGCGGGCGGGGTGTCTCGTCAGGTGGCGAACGAAAATACGTCGCAACGCTGGCGCGCGCCGCGGTCGCTGTCGGCGTCGCTGGTCTTTTCATCGAAACGCATCAGGACCCGGACAGGGCGCCCTCTGACGGACCCAACATGCTGCCGCTGCAGGAAATGGAACCGCTGCTGCGGATACTCGTCGAATTCGACCGCATTGCGAAGAAATCCTAGTTAGGCGATCTCGAAAAGGGGAACGGGTTTTCGGACAAGATTGCGACAACAAAAACTAGCCGCGCCCGCGATACGGTGCGACGCCCTGATCGGGCATCCAAACGCCCTTTGGCAATTTTCCGGTTTGCCAGAACACATCGATCGGCATCCCGCCGCGGGGATACCAGTAGCCGCCGACGCGCAGCCATTTCGGCTTGAGCACGGCAGCGATCTTTTTTCCGACCATGACGGTGCAGTCTTCGTGGAATCCTCGATGATCGCGAAAACTCCACAGGTAAAGCTTGAGCGATTTCGATTCGAGCAGCCAGCGGCCCGGCACATAGTCGATCACGAGATGCGCAAAGTCCGGCTGGCCGGTCACGGCGCACAGCGTGGTGAATTCCGGCGCCACGAAGCGCGCCACATAATTCGTATCGGGGTGTTGGTTCGGCACGCGATCGAGTTGCGCCTTCTCCGGAGAGGCGGGTGTAGGCACCTGGCGGCCGAGCTGCAGCGGTTTCTTCGACATGAACTTCACCTTGATATTGTCATGACGCACTTTCGCGGGACATGACAAGACCCATCGCGGACGCTAGAAAGCCGGCAAATCAACGGGACCGCCATGACCGCCATCATCGACATTATCGGCCGCGAAATTCTCGACAGCCGCGGCAATCCGAC
>JAFAQJ010000286.1 GCA_019246455.1 Pseudolabrys sp. | reverse complement strand
GCGCCAACATCTTCTTCGTTAAGGACGGCAAAATCCACACGCCGATCGCCGACTGCTTCCTCGATGGCATCACCCGGCAGACCGTGATCGAGCTCGCCAAAAAGCGCGGCTTCGAAGTGATCGAACGTCGCATCATGCCGGATGAGCTCCCGTCATTCTCGGAATGCTTCATCACCGGCAGCGCGGCGGAAGTCACGGCAGTTTCCGAAATCGGCGGCCAATGGAATTTCAATCCCGGCGGCATCACGAAACAGCTTATGGATGACTACACTGCTACGGTGACGCCGCAGACGGTAGCCGCGTAACTACGCTGCTTTATCCTGCGGGCGGAACAGCGTGACGTAACGCACGCGATTGGCCGTAACGAAGGTCTCGAGCCGCTCGTTGACCACGCGGCCATGACTGAGTGAGGCATGGCGCAGCAGGATCTCGCCGTTCTCTCTCCTGATCACGAAACTGCAGTGATAGTAGTCGAGCGCTGGCCGTAGCGACACGAAACCCATGACGTCGCCGTCGGCGAGTTGGTCCTTGTGCGCCAGAAGCACCGTGCGCGGAGTGGCGACGATCGAATATTTGCGTTGGCCGAGCTCGGCCGGAGACCTGATGCTCTTCTTGACCTCGACGGTCGAACCGACGACAAGAGCGTGCCCGATTTCGTTGGCGATATTGCGCTCGTACCAAGCTTCGAAGTCGTGATTGCGTTCACGCCAATCGACGGCACCATTGCGGTAGCGGATCGCCCGCAATTCGGCCTCGAATGACGGCAGATCGCGGGCACGGGCGGCGGCCAGCACGACTTCGACATACGTCACGCAGTCGAACGCGTCGTCGCGCACCACGAATTGCTCTTTGACGCGCGGCCCGCCGATCAGCGTGTTGGCGTGGTAGCGCTTGCCGAGTAGTGCCGCCGAGATCACGTCGATGCGTTTCGCCAGACTCGGGAAAGAGCGAGATTCCGCGATGAGCTTGCCGATCCGGGCTTCGTCGGCATAAAGACGTGGGGCCGCGGCAAGGGACATCAACCCCGCGAGAAAAATACGGCGGTTCAGGGACGAATCGTGAAGCGCGGCCATCCGGCAACCTAGCGCATCATTCCTCGCGCACCACCACCAGGCGGTCGAGGCCGGACTCTGCGCCCCACACTTCGCCCGGCCGGCCGAGTAACTGCCGTACCGACGCGCCGCGATGGTCGCTGGGGAAGCTGTCAAATTTCTCGGCAACGGGGTCGAAGCGCACGATACTGTTGGCGGTAAAATCCGTAAGCCAGACTTTGTCGCGGTCATCGACAAAAACCGCGTAACACCCCGAGCCGCTCTTCGGCAGCGCCCACACCTTCCACGATTTAGTATTGGGATCGTAACGGCCGACTTCGCCCGTCGTCCAGAAGCTCACCCACAACAGGCCTTTGGAATCCGACCAGATCCGGCGCGGGCCAACGCCCGCTTTCGGCGGCGCGACGACCATGGCCGCGCCGCTGACCGTGTCGATCTTGGCAATATGGTCGCCGGCAAGCGACGCGTACCAAACGTCGCCGCTCGGCGTCGTGGTGATGCCGTAAGGGCCGACGCCCTTCGGCGCTTTCCAGGCATCGACCTTGCCGCTCGCCGGATCGACCCGGCCATAGACACCATTCTGTCCGGTGAACCAGAGAATGCCTTTGCGGTCGAAGGTCGCGGTGTTGAGATTGGCATTCGGGAAATCTTTCGGCAGCGGAAAGAGCTTCACCTGATTGGTCGACGGATCAAACCGCGCGATCGCATTTTGTCCGCCGTCGGTAATCCACGCGGCGCGATCGGGACCGACGATGACACCGTGCGGCGCCGAATCTGGCCCGAGCGGAATTTGCAGCGCGCGTCCGTTCTTCGGCTCGAGAATGCCGAGTGCGCCTTGGCTCTGCGCGGTGTACCAGACCTTGCCGTCGGGCGCCGGCGCGACGTCATGCGGGCCGGCGCCGCGCGGCACCGGAAAGTAACTGACTTGCGCCGCGTGAAGCGGAGGAGCCGTCAACACCAATGCGAGTGCAGCAACCACCACGGGCATCATGACGGCCTCCCGTTATTCCGCGGCACTCTTCTCATTCCAGCGTTCGGCTGCAAGGTCGTCAGCCGATCGCGCCTCAACCCACACTTTGCCGCTAGCGAGTTCGACCTGCTTCCAGAACGGTGCGCGGGTCTTGAGGTAGTCCATCAAAAATTCGGCAGCGGCGAACGCCGCGTCGCGATGCGCCGACGCCGTGGCGACCAGAACGATGTCTTCGCCCGGTACCATGCGGCCATAACGATGGATGATCGTCACGCCAGCCAGCGGCCAGCGCGTGCGCGCTTCTTCGACGTGGCTTGCAATCTCGGTTTCAGCCATGCCGGGATAATGTTCGAGCGTCAGCGCCGAAATCGCCTCGCCCTTTTCGTCGGCGCGGCAAATGCCGGTGAAGCTGACGACGGCCCCAATGTCGGTGCGGCCTTTCGTCAGCCGCGCGCTCTCGGCGGCAGCATCGAACGGCTCGCGCTGGATGCGAACGGCAAAGCTCATGACGTTAATTTAGCGCTGACATGCGCCACCCGCCATCGAGACAGTGTCAACCACCTGTCATTGGCGGGAAAAATGCGATTTCGCGGGCATTCCTGATCGACGTTTCGGGCCGTACATGCGTCTTGTCAATGGCGGCACGAACTACTTTCGGGTTCACGAAAGCATGCGCGTATTCCTCGCCGCGTTTCGACAGCCAGGCCGCCAGTTCCGCTACCGTGGCCACCGAGGCCGGCACGTCGATGTCTTCCTCGGCCTTGCCGATGCGCTCGCGCACCCAAGCGAAATACAGAATTTTCATATTGGTTTGCGCGTGATCTTGCCCAAAAACCGGTTTTCACTTTTCGGGATCACGCGCCTTAATCCTCGATCAAATAACGCACGCCGGCGCGCATATAATCATAGCCGGTATAGAGCGTGAGTAGCGCCGACAACCACAGCAGCGTCAAACCGACGACCGTGACATAAGGCACGATCTCGTCACCAGCCCTGCCCGCCAGCAGAAA
>JAFAQJ010000422.1 GCA_019246455.1 Pseudolabrys sp. | reverse complement strand
GCAGGTTATTCACAGCCAAACTTTGTGGCCCGTGACCGGACCGACACAGCGGCGGGGCCGGCCTTGGTTTTGCCCCTCAAGCTATTGAAATGGCGAGTGATATCGCTCTCGACCGAGGGCGATTAACCTTCTGTTAACCCTCCGATTCCAGTGTCCTCCTAAGATCGAAAAAAGTGATTCGGCGTCGCCACGGCCGGGCGGATCGGCGCAACAGGGATCACAAACAATGAGCAAATTCGGCGGCTTCCTCGCCCGCAAACCCACCCCGGCCAACGACACCGAGACCGAACAGACTGCCGAGGTCGTCGATATCAACAATCCGCTCGATATCGACGAGGAGCTGTTCTCGGCGCTCGGCGCCCAGCTCGGCGGCGCTAACGAGTCGCTGCGCAATCTCCTGCTCGACGCCAACACCAAGATCGGCGAACTCGACACGATCAAGGCCTCGGTCAACAAGCTGGTCGACCCGGTCACCAAGGCGCTGCGCGAATTCGAGCGCGAGAAGAGCGAGAAGATCAATCTTCAGACCGTGCTCAACAACACGCGCGTCGCCTACGGCAAGCTGCGCAACGAAGTCTCCGATCTCGAGAACAAGGCTGTAAAATTCGAGAAGGAAGCGCACGCGCTGCGCCAGGAATTGGCCTTCGCGCAGAAGACCGCGAAGACCCTCGAGACCCAACGCGGCGAGATCGCCGTCGATCTGGCCGCCCGCCGCGCCCAGATTGCCGATCTCGAAGCGCGCCTTGCCCAGGAAACGACGGCCGCCAGCGGGTTACGCGAGGAGAACCGGCGCTATAACGAACGCCAACTCGTGCTCGACAAGCGCATCGTCGCGCTCGAAACCGAGCTCAACAATGCCCGTCAGAAATTGGTGATGACCGAGGACGAAAAGCGTACGCTGCAGTCCGCCCTCGACAAATCCATTGCCGATACCGGCCGCCTCTCGCGCCGCTTAGCCGAAGCCGAGACCAGTCTCACGGCGACACAAGGCCGGTTGCGCCATGTCGAGGCGAATTTCGCCGAGCTCAACACCGAACGCGCTCGGCTTGCCGCGACGCTCGACGACATCAACGAACGTCACAGCAATGAGCTCGCCACCCAACGCATGCGGTTCGAGGCCTTGCAGGCCCGCGCTAATTCGACCGACCGCCTGCTGATCGAGGCGCGCGACCACCTCACCGCGCGCGCCGACGAACTGCGTACCTTCGATCGCCGCACGCACGAGATCGCGCAGGAGCGTGATGCGCTAGCCAATAAGGTCGCGGCGCTCGAAGCCGAGCGCCTGCAACGGGAATCGCAATTGCGCGAGATCGAGCAAGCCCACGATACGCTGATCGAGCGATCTGGCGCGCTGGCGAAAGCCTTCAACGGCAAGGAAAACGCGTTGGCCCGTGCCGAAGAGGCTGTGCAGTCGCTGCACGACCGCGTCGCCTTCCTGGAGAAGCAGCTGCAGGAAGGCCGCGGCGCCAATGAGCAGCAGATCGCGGACCTCACCGCGGCGCTCCAGCGCGAGAAAATGGAGCGCGCCGTGGTCGAGGGTGCGCTGGAAGCCGGCCGCAAGGATTTCGCCCGGCTGATGCGCGAAGTGATGGCGCTACAGCGCCAGCGCAACGCGCAAGAGCCGGCGCCGACGCTGCGCTCCGCCAACGCCGCCTAAACGAAAGCTGCCGGGTTTTCGCGGTATCGCCGGGCCGAAAAGGCCCGGCGATACTCGTTAGAGTTCGCTATCAAAAGCGATAGTTGATGCCGACATCGAGCAGCGATCCCGTGCCGCTGATGGAGCGCGTGATATAGGTTCGGCTGTCCGTTGTGACGTAGCGGTACTGGACGCGTCCGCTCCAGCGATTCCACAGCATCGTCTCGACGCCGGCGCCCACCGTGAACCCGGTGTGCCAGTTGGCAATGTCAAAGGCGCCGATCGCGCCATTGAAGCCGCGCACATGGTTGCGGTCGAACGAGGCGCCGACGAGCAGGTAGGGCAAAGTGCGGCCCCAGGCGTAACCGACGCGCACGAACGGTGTTACATCCCAATCGATCGTCGATTTGAGGGACGATACCGGAGCGATGCCGGTCGTCGAATGCACCGAGTCGATGCCAAACCCGCCGAGTTCGAGCCCGAGCCCGACGACCCAGCGGTTGGCGAGTTGCCAGTCATAGCCGCCCTGGAAGCCGGCGATGAAACCTTTCGGCGAGGGCACGCCGCCATAGGTCGCGGTGATCGCCGCCGCGTCGGCCGCCGACATATTCGATGTCGTCCAGCCGTAGCCGGCGTGACCGCCGAGATAGAATCCGCTCCAGTTGAAAACATCTTCGGCGGGTTTCGCTTTCACCGCCATGTCCGCCGCAACCGCCGGCGCGCAGAACACGACCGCACAAACGGACGCCACCATTAACCGACGCATGACATGCCCCTGAGCCCAACTCGCACAATATGCTTATTTTGCCCGTGGGTCGTAGCGTCGTCCAGCCCTGCTCCGACGCCTTAACCATCACATATACCGTCAGTCAGGCGGCGGCTAACGCACCAGCTCGCGCATCGCGCGGTCGAGACCGTCAAGCGTCAGCGGGTACATCCGATTGCCCATCAGTTGCTTCATCATGCCGATCGACTGGGTGTAGCCCCACTCCCTCTCCGGCACCGGGTTGAGCCAGACGCAGGCCGGGTAGGTGCGTGTCACGCGCTCCATCCAGGTTGAGCCGGCCTCCTCGTTGAAATGCTCGACCGAGCCGCCCGTCACCGCAATCTCGTAGGGCGACATCGAGGCGTCGCCGACGAAAATCACCTTGTAGTCATGCGGATAGGTGTGCATCACGTCCCAGGTCGGCGTGTGCGCCTGATAGCGCCGCACATTCTCCTTCCACACCCGCTCGTAGAGGCAGTTATGGAAGTAGAAATGCTCCATGTGCTTGAACTCGGAGCGCGCGGCGGAAAACAATTCCTCGGTCGCCTTGATGTGCCAGTCCATCGAGCCGCCGATGTCGAAGAACAGTAGAACCTTCACGGTATTGTGCCGCTCCGGCCGCATCAGGATGTCGAGATAGCCCTTATGCGCGGTGCCCTTGATGGTGCCATCGAGATCAAGCTCGTCAGGCGCGCCGGTGCGGGCAAACTTGCGCAAGCGTCGCAGCGCGACTTTGATGTTGCGCGTACCAAGCTCGACGTCGTCGGCGAGATCCTTGAACTCGCGCCTGTCCCACACCTTCACGGCGCGGCGGTTGGTGCTCTCGCCGCCGATCCGGATACCCTCGGGGTTGTAGCCTGAATTGCCAAACGGTGAGGTGCCGCCGGTGCCGATCCATTTTGAGCCGCCCTGATGGCGGCCCTTCTGCTCGGCCAGCCGTTTCTTGAGCGTCTCAAGAAGTTTGTCGAGGCCGCCCAGCGCCTCAATCTGCTTCTTTTCTTCTTCGGTGAGATATTTGTCGGCGAGCTTCTTCAGCCATTCGGCCGGGATGTCCGCCTCAATCGCCTCGCCCATCAGTTCGAGGCCCTTGAATACCTGGCCGAACACGCGATCGAATTTGTCGAGGTTGCGCTCGTCCTTCACCAGCGCGGCGCGCGACAGATAGTAGAAGTCCTCGACCCGACGGGAGGCGAGGTCGACGTCCATCGCCTCCATGAGCGTAAGGTATTCGCGCAGCGTGACCGGCACGCCGGCCGCCTTAAGCTCGGAAAAGAACGTAACGAACATACGCGACCTCTGTGCCCGTGACCTTCGTTCCCTGCCGTGCCAACGTCAACCTATGGAGATTAATGGGGGCGATCGGGCGAGACGGATCGGCGCAGCAGCCACGGCGCTATTGCTGGCACTGGCGCCGGCGTTGTGGAACGGATTTCCGCTAATCTTTCCCGATACTGGCGGGTATCTCGAGCGGCCCCTCACCGGCACACTCGAACTTGGCCGCTCGGCGCTTTATGGACTGTTCCTGGCAGCCGGCGTACCGCTCGATTTCTGGCCGAACATAGTGGCGCAGGCCGCCCTGACGGTCTGGCTGGTGATAACGATGCTGCGCGTATTTGCCGTGGTGCGACTTACGCTCGTCCTCGGTGTTGTCGCAGCATTGACCGTTATGAGTGCCATGCCCTGGTACGCCGACACGTTGATGCCGGACATTTTTCTGCCTGACGCCGTGCTGGCCCTCTACCTCCTCGCCTTCCAAAGCACGCGGCTCCGCACGTGGGAATGCACGGGGCTGTTAGCGGTCGTGGCTTTCGCCATGGCGAGCCACATGGCAACGTTGGCGCTGTGCGTCGCTCTGGTTTCGGCGCTCGCCATGATGCGCTGGATGCCGCTGCCGCGCGCCACCATGACGTGGCCCGTCACGGCGGCCGCCGCCGGCCTCCTCCTTGCGCCATTGTCGAACTGGGCGATCGCCGGATACTTCACGCTGACGCCAGGAGGAGAGACGTTTCTGTTTGGTCGCCTGGTGCAGGACGGCATCGTCGGGCGCTATGTCGCCGACCGCTGTCCCGATCCCACACTGCGGCTGTGCGAATTCAAGAACGAAATTCCCGCGACGGCCGATGAATGGCTATGGGGACCAGGCAACCCACTCGGCAAGCTCGGCGGTTGGCGCGGCTACCAGCCCGAGGCGCGGCGCATCATCGTGGAGACGCTGCAGCTTTACCCCGGCATGCACATCAAGGAGGCCGTCAGCACCTCAGTGCAACAATTGTTCATGATGAGAACTGAGGTCAGCACCGTGCCTGACTGGATCGCGCCAGCGATCGAGTCGCTGCGGAGACTGACGCCACAACTCATGCCCAGACTGAAAAGCGGAAGACAAATCGCGACCCCTAAGACGGTCGACCGCGTACTGGGAGTCCTCAATGCCGTTCATGTCTCCATCGCAGCAGTCTCAATGGCAAGCCTGCTGGGGGCGATATTGTTCTGGCGTCGACTCGACCTCGCCCCGGGCCCCGTGGCGCTAGCCGCCTTCATGCTTCTCGCTATTGCCGGCAACATTGTGATCTGTGCCGTATTCTCTAATCCGGTCGACCGCTACCAAAGCCGCTTGGTCTGGATCGCGCCGCTTGCGTTGTTCATCGTCCTTGCTGGCAGTGCTAGCGTGCGATCTCGCCTCACCCGCACTGTCGAGAAGCTCCATGCATGAGCTCACTCCAACCGGCACACTGCGCGTCGCCATCGCCGTCGCGCCGGCGCCGTCCGCGCAATTCGCCGTGAAAGACGAGGTGACTGGCGGCTTTAAAGGCGTCGCTGTCACCTTAGGGCGTGCGCTAGCCAAGAAGCTCGGCGTCGAGGCGCAGATCATTCCACACCAGGCTTCCGGCGAAATCCAGAATTCCGCCGCCGACAACAAATGGGACGTCGCATTTCTGCCGGTCGACGAAGAGCGCAAAAAATTCGTCGATTTCGGCAACGCCTATCATGTGTTGCAATCGACTTTTCTTGCCGCCCCCGGCTCGGCGATGCAGAAGGTCGAGG
>JAFAQJ010000181.1 GCA_019246455.1 Pseudolabrys sp. | reverse complement strand
CACCCGCGAACGTCCAGAAAATGCACAATGGCACGCCGCTGACCGACGAGGATCGCTGGCCTTGGCTCAATGCGATCGCTGGTTGGATCGACGAGAAGCGGCACAACGGCCGCGGCGTCATCACTTGCTCGGCGCTCAAGCGGCGCTACCGCGACATTCTGGTCGGACAGCGCCCTGACGTGCGGCTCGTCTATCTCAAAGGCGAGGAAGATTTGATCGCGCAACGGCTCGCGGCGCGCGCCAATCATTTCATGCCCGCCGGCCTTTTGCGCAGCCAGTTTGACGCGCTGGAGGAGCCAGGCCACGACGAGAATCCGATCGTGGTGTCGATTGAGCCGAACCCGGCGGACATCACGGCCAAGATCTTGTCGGTGTTGCGGAACGGCTGAGGCGCGTAAGCGCGCTTTACGATTCAGACGTGCAAGCGCGCGAGCGACCGATCGCCGGCGAACACGCTCTCAAAATGCGCCAGCGTGCCCTTCACCGGCTTTTCCGGTGCACGCGGCACACATACCGCCCCGCCTTGCGTGGCGGCGAACCATTCGGCCGGCGTGTTGCCAATGGCGGCGCGGAATTGCGGCAGACGCGGCTGTTCTTTCATCAGGGAGCGCCACAGCGCGATCAGGTCTTGTGCGGAACGCATTGGCGTGCGTTGCGCGGCTTCGCGCGCGGCGTTTGCCGACAGCCGACGGCGTAAATCCGGGCTGTCGATCAGGCTCTGCAGCAACGAGGCCGCGTGATGGATCGAATAGGCGGCGAGCCCGGTTTCACCGTGTCGCACGATGGCGAGCTCCGCCGGATTGCGCATGACGACCGGAACGAGACCGAGCGACATTGCCTCGATTAGCGCGTTCTCGGCGGTGCCGAAGTGATCCTCGCGCAACGGATAAAAGAAGATGCCGGATAGCGACAGCGCCTGCGCGGGATTGGAGGTCGCGCCGCATAAAGTGACGCGCTCGGGATGACGCATCGCGCGGGCGGCAGCAGCCACCTCCCCGTCCGCCTCGAACGCACCCCAGACCGAGACATCAATGTGGCCTTCGAGGTCGTCGATCGCGTCGAAGAAGCCGCGATGCATCTTCACGAAGTCGACGGTGCCGAGATACGCGATCCGCGGCGAGGTCGCAGCGTGAGGGGCGACGCCCAACCCGAAGCCGCTATTGATCGTTTCGACATTACTGCCAGCGCCCGCAATGCCGCGCGAGGCGGGCGTGGTGAAAACAAAGCGCGAAGCCTCACCGATCAGACCCGGCGGAATGAGCGGCGCGGCAAGACCGGAAATATGCGACCAGAACACGCTGCGCATCGGCGCAAACCGAGCGCGCGCCAAACATTCGAATAGCCGCGGGTGGTTCCAGAACTCGAACTGCACGACGTCGGCGACGCTGGCGAGCGCAGCGGCGTGATGCAGCCCGCGCGCAACGACAACCTCCGTGCCGCTCGCCTGGATGGCGTCGGCATAGCGGCGCTCGCGCGGTTCCTCTAGCAGTAGATAGAGGCGTTCGATATTCTTCGGGAGAACGGCGCTGATCGCCGCGTGGGCCTTGCCGACGCCGCCGCCGAGATGCGGCGTGACGTGGAGGATCTTCATTCGGCAGCTTCTGCGGCGAACTTATGGTTCACGCCACCCGGCGGCTCGACGTTCGGGTCAATTGCGACCAGAGTCTTGAACTTCGCGAGTAGTGGGATGCGGTGCGCGTCGATATTGTCCGGCAGGCAGTGACTCAACTGCCCACAATTGCCGCAGACGCCGTTCTGCTTGCGACGACCTTCAAGATGCTGGAGCCGCAGTGCGTTCATGCGGTCCGAAGTCCAGATCTCCTTCATCGACTCCACGCGCACGTCGCCGATGATGAGCTTACGGCCCCAGTCCAGAAAGCACGATGAAACCAGGCCGTCGGCGTTCACCGAACAGCCGTAGAAGATATAGGGACAAGTGTCAGTGTCGCCGATGTCCTGCTGATAGATGCCCTTCGAGATGGTGACGCCGGTGTGCTTCTCGATGTCGAATTCCGGCCAGCACGGTGCGAAATTTTCGACGAAGATGCGGTCGCAATGATCACCGAACGTGTCGAAGAATTCCTGGCGCTGCGCTTCGGTGATCAACTCGCCCGGAATCTTGGTGACGATCTCGCAGTTACCCTTGTTAGCGTAGAGCCATTTCACGTTCTCGACGAACTGCTTGAAGTCGAACTTGAAGCCGGTGAAGCGCTGATAGGTGTCCTCGGTCATGCCGTCGACCGAAATGTTGATCTTGTCGATGCCCGCCTCGATGATCGGGCCCATGCGGTCCGGCGTGATCAACGTACCGTTGGTCGTGGTGTCAATGTAGTCAACGCGGCCGGATTTGTTGGCGTAAGCGACCATGTCGGCGAAGCGCTTGTTGAGGAGCGGCTCGCCGTCCTTGTACATGCGCAGCACCTTGATCGGTCTGTCGAACTCCGCCAGATCGTCGACGATTTTCTGGAACACCTCGAACTTCATCACGCCCTGATACCGGCCGGTCTCGGCGATCATGTCGCGGTGCCCGGTCGGGCAGAACGTGCATTTGAAATTGCAGGACGACGCCGGGTCGGCGAACACGATAAAGGGCGTCGCGAGCGGGATGACGGTTTCGAGCGGCGTGCGGCCTTCGAGATTGATGCGGGGCTTGAGCTCGGCCTTCATGCGTGAAAATCCCCGCGCGGCGCGCCGGATGAATACGGTTAATTTTTTGTAGCGGAGATTGGTTAACCAAACCCTGCCGCGGCGAAATCCGCAGTCGGATCAGCGCCTTTCAGCGCACGCCGACGACGCGCGGCGGGTCGGTGAGATTGTCGGGGCGCGCGCCGAAGCGCAGCAAATCGCGCCGGCCATATTGGTCGGCGATCGTCTCGGCGAATTGACGGATCGTCACCGGCTGGCCGGAGCAGATGTTGATCGCGCCGTGCGAGTGGCCAAGGGCCACGTCGGCGATCATGCGCGCAGCGTCGCTAACGTCGAGATAGTCACGCACCTGGTGGCCGCTCGACAATTCGGCGGGTTGGCCCGCCGCAAGGCGTGCGCGCAGATAAGGCACCAGCCGGCGTTCGTCCTCGCCTTCGCCGTAGAGATAAAACAAACGGCACCACGCGAATTCGGCACCGCGCAGCGGCAGCGATTGTGAGAGCGTGTTGAAGACAGCGACCTTCGACAAGGCGTATGGCGTCGCCGGCGCGAGCGGCGATACGACCGACAGATCGCCGACGTTTAAATCGTATTCGAAGCAGCTGCCGACGCCGACAAAGCGGCGTACGCCTGCCGCGATGGCGCCTTGCGCCAGTTCGAGCGTGCCGGACAGGCATTCGAAATTCTTCGCCGACTCCAGATATTGTCCCGGCTCGGCATACCAAGCGGCGTGAATCACCGTATCGACGCCGGCGCAAAGCCGCGCATACCACTCCGGCTTCTCCGACCACAGGTCGGTGGTGACAATAACCTCGTCGGCTTCGATGCTGCTCTCCTTGCCCTCACGCACCACAACGCGCAACTGGCAGCCGCGCGTCCGCAACGCGCGCAGCACATGCCGCCCGACGAAGCCGGTCGCGCCGGTCAACAAGATCAAAGGAGTGGCCATTTTGCGTCCTTGTCGGAGATTTCGGAAGCGACGCGCGGCCACACGATGTTGAGCTTCGGGTCGTTGAACCGCAGCCCACTCTCAGATTCGGGCGCATAGAATGCGCTCACCAGATAGTACACGGTCGCGCCGTCGGTCAGTGTCTGATAGCCGTGCGCAAACCCCTTCGGCACGTACATCATCGCACCGTTGTCTTCCGACAATTCGGCGCCGAACCAACGGTGCCGAGTCAGCGAGCCCTCACGCATGTCGACGATGACGTCGAAGATCGCGCCCTTGACGCAGCGCACCAGCTTGACCTCGGCATGCGGCTCGCGCTGGAAATGCATGCCGCGCACCGTTCCGACCCGCGTGTTGGTCGAGATATTGGCCTGCACATAACTCATTTCGAGCCCGTTCGATGAGAATTCTCGCGCGCAGAATGCACGTGCGAACATGCCGCGATCGTCGGCACGCGGCTCGAGCTCGATCAGCACCGCGCCCGGAAGTGAAGTTGGCACGAACCGCATGACGCTTTAGGCGCTCGAGGCGAGCGGCGCCACAACCGAGGCACCCTGCACCAGCCGCTGATAGTCCGCGATATCGGCGAGGCACAGATCGCGCGCCTTCACACCCTGCCCGTGCGCGCGATACCAGGCCATCGTGCGCTCGACCGCCTGCACCAGTGCCATCTCGGGCGACACGCCGAGCAGCGCCTGCGCTTTCGATTTGTCGAGCGCAAGCCAGGCCGATTCATGCGGACCGCTCTTGCCGTCACCGTAGCGCACCTCGCCCCTGCCATAGGCCATGCGCGCCAGTTCGATGACGTCACCCGCGGTCGCCGTGTCGGTTTCCTCGGGGCCGAAGTTGTAGGCTCCGGCGAGCGTCGGCCGTTGCCAGAGCTTGCGCGCCAGCGTGAGATAGCCCCACAGAGGCTCCAAAACGTGCTGCCACGGCCGCACCGATTGCGGACGGCGTACCTCGAGCGTCTGTCCCTCTTGCCAAGCGCGCACGGCATCCGGGATGAGCCGGTCACGCGACCAGTCGCCGCCACCGATCACGTTGCCGGCCCGAGCGCTGGCAACCGCCACGCCGTTCACGGCGAGAAATGAATCCCGATAGCAGGCGATGACATGCTCGCAGGCCGCCTTGCTTGCGCTGTAGGGATCCTTGCCACCGAGCACATCATCCTCGCGGTGAGGCCGCGCATTCTCACGATAAACCTTGTCGGTCGTGATCATCACCGCGACACGCACCGCCTCAACGTCGCGCAGCGCTTCGAGCAGATGCAGCGTGCCCATCACATTGGTTTCAAAGGTCCAAAGCGGCTCCTCATAACCAGGCCGCACCAAAGGCTGGGCCGCGAGGTGGAATACGATCTGCGGCGTAATCGCATGAATTTGATCTATGAACGGCACGCGATCGCGGATGTCGCAGAACCGGCTATCGCACAGCGCCGAGATATTTACTACGGTAAACAAGTTCGGCGTCGTCACTGGCGGCAGGCTGATGCCGGTGACCTTAGCGCCGAGCGCGTTGAGCCATAGCGTCAACCACGAGCCCTTGAACCCGCTGTGCCCGGTGACGAGCACGCGCTTGCCGCGCCAGAATGAAGCAATCAATTCCAGATCTTCCACGGCGCTTTTCCTGAAGCCCACAATTGCTCGAGATGCGTCTTGTCGCGCAGCGTATCCATCGGCTGCCAGAAGCCCCGGTGCTCGTAAGCCATCATCTGTCCCATCGCGGCGAGACGGATGATCGGCGAGGATTCCCACGTCGTGTCGTCGTCTTCGATCAGATCGAGGCATTTCGGCGACAACACGAAGTAGCCGCCATTGATGAAGCCGCCGTCGCCCGGCGGCTTCTCGGTGAAGCGCGTGACGGCCTCACCGTTGCGCTCGAGTGCACCGTAACGTCCCGGCGGGCGCACCGCGGCAACGGTCGCAAGCTTGCCGTGCTGGTGGTGAAAGGCGATCGAACCGCGAATGTCCACATTGCTCACGCCGTCGCCGTAGGTGAAGCAGAACGCGTCTTCACTCTTAACGTAGGCGGCGACGCGCTTAAGGCGGCCGCCAGTCTGCGTGTGCTCGCCGGTGTCGATCAGCGTGACGCGCCACGGCTCGGCGTTACGCTGATGCACCTCGACGGTGTTGTCGGCCATGTCGAAGGTGACGTCCGACATGTGCAGGAAGTAATTCGCGAAATATTCCTTGATGACGTAGCCCTTGTAGCCGCAGCAGATCACGAAATCGTTGACGCCATGCGCCGAGTAAATCTTCATGATGTGCCAGAGGATCGGCTTGCCGCCGATCTCGATCATCGGCTTGGGCCGGAGATAACTCTCCTCCGAGATGCGGGTGCCAAGCCCGCCGGCGAGAATGACGACCTTCATGGCAAGGTCCCCGCCCCGTCCGACGTCAACCCGCGGCCGCCATGCGCGGTGCCACGGCGTGCGGTTTACCCACCTGCTCGCCCCAGAAATCGAAGTAGCGCTGCCCAAACGACGCGTTCGACAGACCCATGAAGGAGCTGACGTCGGCCAACATGTTTTCGAACGACATCTGCGCGGTCGGCTGCGCGTATTTGGCGCGTAGCTTTTCGGCTTCGGCGGCAAACTGCGAGTCAAACACCATGCGCGGCTGACCCTGGAAGCGCTGATACATCACCGAGAACCACAAGTCGGCGATCGGCTGGCGCTGCGCCATCGGATAGTCGGGGAACAGATCGGAGTTTCGCACCAGCACCGCGCCCTCGAACGCGCACAGCAACCAGTGCAGCTTGTTGATCCCGGGATCGAGGCCAGCGCCCTTGTAGAAGCTCACGTCGCGCTGCTGCGCAGTTTCCGGCTTCTCCCAAGGCCCGACGTCATAGAGATAAAGCAGGCGCTTCAGACGCGCGAACTTGCCGTTGAGCAGATAGAGGAGACAGATCGTGTAGTCGTGGAACGAGAACAGGCCGGGCTGCGCCGCATGAAAACCGTAGATGCGCTTGACCAGTTCGCGACGCAGCGGCGAGTAGAGCAGGATGTTGGGCCCGTTATAGGAAAGATAGCCGGAGACGCGGGCCGCGACGTCATCGGCCTCGACGTTCTTGTATTCGAGCACGGCGGAGCCCTGCGTCGTCTCGATCGCATAGGCGCCGGTGATGCCGATGACCGCAGGATCGCCAGAAATCTGCGCGATGATCGAGGGAATCGCCGCGATCGCATGATCGAAATAGGCGTCATCATCGGCGAGAATAAAAATGAACTCGCCTTTGGCGAGCTTGAGGATCTCGCCAATGTTGGTGTGCGAGTCACACGGCTCGGCGACGATAATGGTGCAGTTGTCGCGCTGGAATTGCGGCAGAAGCACGCCCTTCGCCGCATCGCCGGAATTGTCGCGGATGATAATCTCGATATTCGGGCTCGCCCATGCGCAGGCCTGCGCGAGCTTCGAGCAAGCCGAAAGCCCGGCGCGATGGGTCGCGATCAAAATGGAAAGCTGCACGGCGCTTTATCGCTGATTCGCGCACTGGTCGGCTATGGCCACCGATGGCACAAAGGAGCGCTGATTCGAGGTGCCTTTGCCGCACGAAGCCCGATCGTTTGCCCAACTGCCGGACGCCAAAAGCGCAGGGCAATTGCTGGCCGAGATCGCGACCGCCCCCTGCCCTTACACGCCCGTCACAATCGACAGACCACTCGCGCTCTACGGCGCCGGCAATTTCGGGCGGCTGGCGCGCGATTTCCTGAAAACCGTCGGCCACGACTTCGCTTTCGCCATTGACCGCAACGCACGGGCGATCGCGCAGGAGCCGGGCTGGGCCGGCGCGCGGGTAGTGCCGATCGATGGAGTGCCTGATGCGGAGCGCAGCCGCGTGAGGCTGGCGATCAGCGTGGTGCTGTCGCCTTATGTGCCGATTGAGCGCGAACTAGCTACGCGAGGCTTCACCGACATCGTGCCGTTCTTCGACGTGGCGGAAAGCTTTCGCGCCGTACATCCGCTGTCGAATGGCTGGTTCGCCACGCCACTATCACCCGACGACCAGGCGAGGACAGTCGACGTGCTAGCGCGCTGGGACGATGACGCTTCGCGCGCGCATCACCTGAAATTCCTGGCATGGCGGCGGCAGCGCGAGGAATGGACGTTCACTGGCGCGCCGCATCCTAACGAACCACGTTTCTTTATCCCGGAGGTCAAGGCGGCGCTGCGTGAGGACGAAATCTACGTCGATGCCGGCGCCTATCATGGCACGGTGATCGGGGACTTTCTGATACAAACCAAGGGCCGTTTCCGCCAGGTCATCGCGATCGAGCCGGACACCGCAAGTCGCGCGATACTCGAAACCACGGTACCAAAAGACGAGCGCATCGCGATCGTTGGCGATGTGCTGGCCGATCGCGAAGGCCCGGTCATATTTCATGATGGGCTTGGCTACGCCTCGCAGATTTCGCCGACTGGAAGAACAAAAATGACGGCGCGCACGATCGATACACTTGGTCTCACGCCGAGCTTCATGAAGCTACACCTGGAAGGCGGCGAGTTGCCGACGCTCAAAGGCGCAAAGGAAACACTGCTAGCGCATCGGCCGATGCTAGCGATCACCGTCTATCATAATGCCGACGGCATCTGGCGCACGCCACTATGGCTGATGGAGACGTTGCCGGATTATCGCTTCTTGTTCCGTACCCACGCCTGGTGCGGCAACGGCGCGGTGATCTATGCGATCCCGCGTGAGCGTTAAGCGCGCACCAGGGCCAGCTCGACCGGTTCGCTGCTGGGCACGAGATTTGTGTTGGCTGGCGCGACGAACGGCAGCTGGCCGATCAGCCCGAAATACGCCGCGTGCCCCTGCCACGTCTCGTTCTTTGCAATGATCGCTTCATAGGTGGCAAAATTGTCCTTCACCTTCTGCTCGTGGCCGCCGATCTTCGCGTAGGCCTGCGCCAGGAAGTAGTGCGCGAAAGCGTGTTCCTTGTAGCGGTCGATCACATCCTCGAAGCAGCGGATAGCGACGTCGTATTCGCCCATCCGCATTCGCCGGTTGCTGACGAAATTAACGTCGAGATTCATGCGGTACGACACGGTCGGCAGCGTTTCCGGATCGAGCCCTGGCGCACGGATGATGTAGGTGCCGAGCTCGTATTCGCCGATCTTCATGTTCTCCGGGATGTACTTGTTCTTCTTGCAGACCTCGTAAAGCTCCGTGCCGCGGATCGGCGACGCAAGACTAAAGCTCGCCCAATCGAGCCCAACGTCCTTGATGAATTGCAGCGTCTCGGTGCGATCCTGCTCGCGCTCGCCCGGCAGGCCCATGACAAAGAAGCCCTGCACGAATAGGCCGTTCCGGTGAAGCGACTCGATGACCGGCGCTACCTTCGAGAGCTTTAGCGGCTTCTTGATGACGTTGCGCAACATGTGCTCGGTGCCGGATTCAATAGCGAGCAGGATCGTATCCATGCCTGCGGCTTTCATGAGCTGCGCCATCTCCTCGTCGATGTAGGCGACGGTCAGACCGTTCGGCGTTTCCACGCGAAGATTGTATTTGGCCAGGACGCGGAAGAAATCCTTGGCGCGCTTGTGGTTGAGCA
>JAFAQJ010000120.1 GCA_019246455.1 Pseudolabrys sp. | reverse complement strand
TCGATGCAATCGAGCGCGAGACCAAGCACGACGTGGTCGCTTTCCTTACTCACCTCGCCGAGATCGTCGGGCCGGAAGCGCGCTTCGTGCATCAAGGCATGACGTCATCCGACGTGCTCGACACCTGCCTCAACGTGCAGCTCGTGCGCGCGGCCGACATTCTCATCGCCGATCTCGACAACCTGCTCGCCGCGCTTAAACGCCGCGCGCTCGAACACAAGATGACGCCGACCATCGGCCGCTCGCACGGCATCCACGCCGAGCCGACCACCTTCGGCCTTAAGCTCGCTTACGCCCATGCCGAATTCGACCGCGGCAAGAAACGCCTCGAGGCCGCCCGCAAGGAAGTTGCCACCTGCGCGATCTCGGGCGCGGTCGGCACCTTTGCGCAGGTCGATCCGCGCGTCGAAGCGCATGTGGCGAAAGCGATGGGGCTTGCCGTTGAGCCGATCTCGACCCAGGTCATCCCGCGCGACCGTCACGCGATGTATTTTGCGACACTCGGCGTCATCGCCTCATCGATCGAGCGGCTCGCCATCGAAATCCGCCACCTGCAACGCACCGAAGTGTTGGAGGCCGAAGAGTTTTTCTCCGAGAAGCAGAAGGGCTCCTCGGCGATGCCGCACAAGCGCAATCCCGTGCTCTCGGAAAATCTCACCGGCCTCGCCCGCATGGTGCGCGCCTATGCGCTGCCCGCGATGGAGAATGTGGCGCTGTGGCACGAACGCGACATCTCGCATTCCTCGGTCGAGCGCATGATCGGGCCGGATGCGACGGTGACGCTCGATTTCGCGCTCAACCGGCTGGCCGGGATCATCGACAAGCTCGTCGTCTATCCCGACAATATGCAAAAGAATCTAGACAGCCTGTTGGGCCTCGTCCACTCGCAACGCATCCTGATCGCGTTGACCCAGAAGGGCGTGGCACGCGAGGACGCCTATCGCCTGGTCCAGCGCAACGCCATGAAAGTCTGGTCCGGCGAGCACGAATTCATGGCGCTGCTCAAGGCCGATCCTGACGTGTCGAACGCGCTGTCGGCCAAGGAAATCGAGGCCAATTTCGACCTCGGCTATCACCTCAAGCACGTCGATACGATCTTTAAACGGGTTTTCGGCACTGGTTAGGATGAGCGAGCCCGCCCCGACTGTCCTCGTGTTCGATTCTGGCCTTGGTGGCCTTACAGTATTTCGTGAATTGACGAAGGCGCGGCCAGACGCGAATTACGTCTATCTCGCCGACGACGCGCGCTTTCCCTACGGGGAAATCCCCGAGGCAGAGCTCGTGCCGCGCATCGTAGCCGTGATCGGCGACGCCATCGCCAAGCACAAGCCGGACATCGTGATCGTCGCCTGCAACACGGCTTCGACCTTAGCGCTCGAGCCACTGCGCACCGCCTTTAAGGTGCCCTTCATCGGCACCGTTCCCGCCATCAAACCGGCCTGCGCAAACTCGAAGTCGAAGCTCGTCTCGGTGCTGGGCACCCGCGCCACCGTGTCGCGCGAATATACCCGCAGCCTGATCCGCGAATTCGCGCAGGGCTGCGAGGTCAAATTGGTCGGCTCCGCGCATCTGGCGAGCCAGGCCGAAGGGCAATTGCAGGGCGAGCCCGCGCCGGATGCCAGGATCGCCGCCGAGATCGCGCCGTGCTTTGTCGAGACGAACGGCGCGCGCACCGACACCGTCGTGCTCGCTTGCACCCACTACCCGCTGCTGCTTGATCGCCTGAAAAAGCTCGCGCCCTGGCCCGTCGACTGGATCGACCCGGCCCCGGCGATCGCGCGCCGGCTCACCGACCTGATCGGTGCATCGGCAGCCGGCCGTCCGCGGTCGGCCCGCTTTATCGCGACGTCAGGGCGGCCTCTCTCGCCAGAACTGGCCGCGGCGCTCGCCGCGTACGGCTTTTCGCCACAAATCGCGGAAAACGCCTGAGATTTCAGCGCCTTTCCGATTTGACACCCTGACGCGATCCCCCTAAAAACCGCGCGCCCCGTGGCTTTCATGGCCCGGGGTGTTTCGCACCCGCGGCCGGTCCTTGCGCTTTCGAGGTCCAGCCTGTCGGTCCCAAACAGGGAAACCTGCGACGGGGCAAAGGAGGGCGCGGTTCCTCACAAACTGACTTGAACAAACACGAGGACGCGATGAGCAAGCGCCACGCCGCCAAGTACAAACTCGACCGCCGTATGGGCGAAAACATCTGGGGCCGCCCGAAGAGCCCCGTGAACAAGCGCGAATACGGCCCCGGCCAGCACGGCCAACGCCGCAAGTCCAAACTTTCCGACTATGGCGTGCAACTCAAGGCCAAGCAGAAGCTGCGCGGCTATTACGGTAACATTTCCGAGAAACAATTCCGCGGCATCTACACGGAAGCGATCCGCATGAAGGGCGACAGCGGCGCCCACATGATCGGGCTGCTCGAGCGCCGTCTCGACGCGGTCGTATTCCGCGCCAAGTTCGTACCGACCGTGTTTGCCGCGCGCCAGTTCATCAATCATGGCCACATCAAGGTGAACGGCCGCCGCGTCAACATTCCGAGCTACCGTCTCAAGGTCGGCGATGTCATCGAGATCAAAGAAAAGTCGCGCCAGCTCGCGCTCGTTCTCGAAGCGCAGGCCTTGGCCGAGCGCGACGTACCGGACTACATCGAAGTCGACGCCGGCAAGATGACGGCCAAACTCGCCCGCATCCCCGTCATCAGTGACGTGCCCTATGCGGTCCAGATGGAGCCGCATCTCGTGGTGGAATACTACTCTCGTTAAGCGCCTAGCCGTGCCGCTCTCGCGCCGCACGTTCCTGAAATCTACAGCTGCCGCGGGCCTGATGGTCCGCGGCGGTTTCGCTTTCGCGGCGCCCGTTTCATTCAAGCAGGGCGACTTCGAGATCACGGTCGTCAGCGACGGCTTCCTTCAACTCCCGACCGCTTTCCTGGCGCCCGGCGCCCCGCCCGCCGAGCGCGACGCGCTCCTCAGGCAATCCGGCGAAACTGGCGAGCGATATCAATCCCCGGTCAACATCACGCTGATCCGCACAGCGAATGATCTAATCCTGGTCGATATGGGCTCGGGCGACCGTTTCATGCCAAGCGCCGGCAAATTATGGGATAACCTCGCGGCGGCCGGCGTCGAGATAGGCAATATCACCAAAGTGATCTTCACCCACGGCCACCCCGATCATCTATGGGGCACGGTGGATGATCTCGACGAGCTGGTCCTGCCGAAAGCAGCCTTCTACGTTGCCGCCGCGGAATGGAACTTCTGGCATAGCGATAACGCGCTCCAAGGCCTGCCGGCCGAACGCGCCGGCTTCGTGACGGGAGCGCGGCGCAATTACGCGGCCCTTAAAGATCGTATCACCATGCTCAAGCCGGACGATGACGTCGTCACCGGAGTCCGCCTGATTGCGACGCCCGGCCACACTCAGGGCCATGTGTCATTGGAAATCGCAGGCGGCGACGGCTTGATCGTCCTTGGCGATGCGCTCACACATCCACTCATTTCGTTCGCCCACCCGGAATGGCGGCCGACCGCCGACCACGTCCCCGAACAAGCGGCCGAGACCCGCCGCAAGCTGCTCGATCGCGTTGCTACCGAGCACAGCCAGCTGATTGGTTTCCACTTGCCATACCCAGGCGTCGGTCGCGTCGAGCGCCAAGGCTCCGCCTATCGCTTTGTATCGGCCTGATTATCCGGTCTTATTGCACAGCAGCGAAATCTGGTGGGTCTGCGCGGCGCTGCAAACTACATTTAGGGCCCGTTTCGCGGTATTCATGATGCGGTCTCGCGAATCAGCGGGATCTCTCTAGGGAGCATCCGCAATGAAAGGCATCGACGTCATCAAGGACTGGGTTGGTGCGTTGACGGAATTGGGGCTGATGTTACTCGGGCTGGCAATCGTGCTGGCCCTTCTCGTCGGTTCGAACCTGCCATTCTTTGGCAGCGTCACGGCGAACATTATGGCCTGGGTCAAGGACATGGGCTCGAACGGGCTCGTCGGCTTGATCACGCTTGGAATCATCCTCTGGATATTCTCGAACCGGAAGATGGCCTGAACCATCGCGCCGGCCTCACGGCCGGAGCATAGCAATGCCCAACAAGCCCGGTGGGGGGCGACGCTCCCCACCACTTTCCCGAAAGCGGCGCTCCGGCGCCCACGTTTCCGGGGACTACACCATGTGGAAATTTGTCGATGAAGCCAAGCGCGTCCTCTGGGCGTTCGTGGAGCTTGGCTTTCTGGTCGTACTCGCGCTGATCCTGGTGCATCTCCTGCTCGGCACCGGCGCCGGAAGCTATGTCGCTTCGGTCGCCGAGAACGTCACGAAATTCGCGACGGCGACGAGTTCGGGGATGCTCGGCATCGTGATCGTGCTTGCGATCATCTATCTCGCTCTGCGCCGGATGCCCAAGACCGGCTCGTGACGACTGCCACGGCCGCAAGGCCGCAAATGAAAGCGGCGGCGTCCCTGACACCGCCGCTGCAAAGTTTCGTTCGGTCGTCGATCAGGCGTTGGCGCGGCTCGCGATGCCTTTTTCTTTGAGCGTCGACTGCAGTTCGCCGGCCTGGAACATCCCGCGCACGATGTCGCACCCGCCGATGAACTCACCCTTGACGTAGAGCTGCGGGATCGTCGGCCAGTTCGAATATTGCTTGATGCCGTCGCGTAGCTCCGGCGATTCCAGCACGTTGAGACCCTTATAGGCCACGCCGAGGTGATCCAGGATTTGCACGACCTGGCCCGAGAACCCGCATTGCGGGAACTGCGGCGTGCCCTTCATAAACAGCACGACATCGTTCGACTTCACTTCGTTATCGATGAATTGGTTGATACCCATAGTTATGAATCCTGGCTGTCGGTCCTTTTCGCGCCTGCAAGGCGCCCCTTCCCGTGTCGATATATGTAGCAAAATCGCGCGCTCCAGCCCAAGCCGGGAAAACGCATGGCCCCCATTTTTTTGATCAACGAGGTGCGTAAAACGTGCCTTCGACCTCGAAAAAGTCAGCTTGATTGAGCGCTTTAACCTCGACGATCGAACGCGGGGGATAAGGCCCGCCGCCCCATAGTTCCTGCTGGACTCTATTGGCGATCGGGCGGTGCCGCGCCATGTCGGTCACGAAAACCGTAATCCGCACGCAATCCTTGAGGGTCGCGCCCTCGGAAGCGGCGATCGTCGCCATGTTGCGGAAGGCCTGCCGCACGCGCGCCTCCTCGCCTTCGACGAGTGCGTTGGTCTCCGGATCGATACCGCGCATGCCGGCCACAAAGACAAAATCGCCGGCCCGCGCGCCGACGTTCCAGGTGCCGGTCGGGGCAATCGCGCCCTGCGGTGATAAAATTTTTATGGCCATCTATTCAGCTGAAGTCTGCAGCGCCAGCGCGTGCAGGACGCCGCCCATCTGGCCTTTGAGCGCGTTATAGACCAGTTGATGCTGCTGGACGCGCGACTTGCCTTTGAACGACGGCGCTATAACAGTCGCTGCATAGTGATCGCCGTCACCGGCGAGATCGCGGATGCTCACGCTCGCGTCCGGAATGCTCTCCTTGATGAGCCGTTCGATTTCGGTCGCATCCATCGGCATGGACGATCTCCAGAGCTGCCCTTGGCGCAGCATGAGCCGATATTCTGGACAAACTATGGTCGGTTTTTTCGCGAGTGACAATTCGCGCGGACCGTTACCCGCATATAACTTTTAATTCGACGGCGGCGTCTCGCCCGCCATGTAGGCCGGCAGCCAGCCTTCGAAGTCCTCGCGCAAACCCACGACCGACAACGGCTGCTCACCTGCGATCGCCAGCACCTCGCTGCCGGTCGTGCCGAGAGGTTGGGCCAGAATGCCGGCGTTGCGCGCCCGCGCGATCACCGTATCGACCTGCGCCGCCGGCACCGTGATGATATATCGCGCTTGATCTTCGCCGAACCAGAACGCGTGGGCGGGAATGTCGTCGGGTGCCGCTTCGAGCGTGGCGCCGATGCCCGACGCCATCGCCATTTCGGCGAGCGCGATCAACAGCCCGCCATCCGACACGTCATGCGCGGCGTTAGCCGAGCCGTCGAGAATACGCCCGCGCACGAAGTCGCCGTTCTCCTTTTCCTCGATCAGATCGACCGGCGGCGGAGCACCCTCCTCGCGGCCGCAGATGTCGCGCAAATAAAGCGATTGTCCGAGCCAGCCTTGGGTCTCGCCGATCAGCAAAATGACATCGCCTTCGTTCTTGAACGCGAGCGTCGCGGATTTAGTGAAGTCGTCAAGCACGCCGACGCCGCCGATCGAGGGCGTTGGCAGGATCGCGCGGCCGTTGGTTTCGTTGTAGAGCGAGACGTTGCCCGACACGACCGGGAAATCGAGCGCCTTGCAGGCCTCGGCGATGCCGCGCACGCAGCCGACGAACTGCCCCATAATCTCGGGCCGTTCCGGATTGCCGAAATTGAGATTGTCGGTGATGGCGAGCGGCCGCGCGCCAACCGCGGTGAGGTTGCGCCAGCATTCCGCGACCGCCTGTTTGCCACCCTCGAACGGATCGGCCTCGCAATAGCGCGGCGTGACGTCGGTGGTGAGCGCCAGGCCCTTCGGCCCGTCTTCGACACGCACCACGGCGGCATCACCGCCCGGCCGCTGCACGGTATTGCCCAGGATGATGTGATCGTATTTCTCCCAGACCCAGCGCTTCGAGCAGAGGTCGGGCGTCGCGATCAGCTCCTCGAGCGCTTCAGTGATACTGGCCGGCGGCTCGACGGCAAGCGCTTCGACCGGCTTTGGCTTCGCGCCGGTCACGAACGGCCGCTTGTATTCCGGCGCCTGATCGCCCAGCTCCTTGATCGGCAGGTCGGCCATCACGTCCCCGCCATGGCGCACGATGAAACGTTTCGACGGCGTCGTTTCACCGACCACCGCGAAGTCGAGCCCCCATTTGCGGAAGATTGCCTCGGCTTCCTTTTCCTTCTCCGGCTTGAGCACCATGAGCATGCGCTCCTGGCTCTCCGAGAGCATCATCTCGTAGGCGCTCATGCCGGTTTCGCGGGTCGGCACCTTGTCGAGATCGAGTGTGACCCCGAGATCGCCCTTGGCGCCCATCTCGACCGCCGAGCAGGTCAGCCCCGCCGCGCCCATATCCTGGATCGCGATCACGCAATCCTTGGCCATGATCTCAAGACACGCTTCGAGCAAAAGTTTCTCAGAGAACGGATCGCCGACCTGCACGGTCGGACGCTTCTCCTCGGACTTGTCGTCGAATTCGGCCGACGCCATCGAGGCGCCGTGGATGCCGTCACGTCCGGTCTTCGAGCCGAGATAGACGATCGGCATGCCGACGCCGGACGCCGCCGCATAGAAGATGCCGTCTTTCTTGGCGAGCCCCACTGCCATCGCATTCACGAGGCAGTTGCCGTCATAACGCGTGTGGAAGCGCACCGAACCGCCGACCGTCGGAACGCCAAACGAATTGCCATAGCCGCCAATGCCGGCGACCACACCCGAGACGAGGTGGCGCGTCTTGGCATGCGTCACGTCGCCAAACGACAGTGCGTTCAAGCAGGCGATCGGACGCGCGCCCATCGTGAACACGTCGCGCAGGATGCCGCCGACACCTGTCGCCGCGCCCTGATAAGGTTCGATGTAACTCGGATGATTGTGGCTCTCCATCTTGAAGATGCAGGCGAGCCCGTCGCCGATGTCGATGACGCCGGCATTCTCCCCGGGGCCCTGGATCACCCACGGGCCCTTGGTCGGCAGTGTGCGCAGATGGACCTTGGAGGATTTGTACGAGCAATGCTCGTTCCACATCGCCGAGAAGATGCCGAGCTCGGTGAGCGTCGGCTCGCGCCCAATCAGGTCCAGGATGCGCTGATATTCTTCGGGCTTGAGGCCGTGCTCAGCGACGAGTTGCGGCGTGATCTTGGGTTTGTTTCGCAGCACGTCATCGTCTTTCCGCACGGACGCCGTTTTCAAGTTACGCAGCCTTGCCAAGCGTATCGACCAGCCCGGCGAACAGGCCGCGGCCATCAGTCGCGCCGATCGCGCCTTCCACGTGGTTTTCCGGATGAGGCATCATGCCGAGCACGTTGCCCTTCTCATTGGTGATGCCCGCGATCGAGTTGACCGAGCCATTGAAATTCCAGTCTGGATCGAGCGTGCCGTCCGGCGCCGCATAGCGAAACAGCACCCGGCCGTCCTGTTCGAGCCGCACGATCGTGTCGGTATCAGCCGTATAGTTACCCTCGCCATGAGCCGCTGGCACCTTGACGACCTGACCGGCGTTGTAACCGCGGGTGAACGGCGAATCCGAATGCTCGACCCGCAGATAGAGATCGCGGCAGATGAACTTGAGCCGCGCATTGCGCATTAAAACGCCGGGCAGTAATCCCGCCTCGCAAGCGATCTGAAAACCGTTGCACACCGCGAGCACCAGCCCGCCTTTGGCGGCATGGGCCTGCACTGCGTCCATGATAGGCGCGCGCGCCGCGATCGCGCCACAGCGCAGATAATCACCGTACGAAAATCCACCGGGGATCACGACCAGATCGGTCTTCGCCGGCAGCGCAGTCTCGGCGTGCCAAACCATCGCCGGTTCCTTGCCGGACACGAGGCGCAAGGTGCGCGCCATGTCGCGCTCGCGATTGATACCGGGAAAGACGAGAACCGCCGCCTTCATCCCAGAATCTCGACGCGGTAGTTTTCGATCACGGTGTTAGCGAGGAGCTTGTCGGCGGCTTCCTTGAGTGCGGCTTCGGTCTTGGCGCGGTCGGCGCCGTCCAATTCGATGTCGAACACCTTGCCCTGGCGTACGCTGGCGACGCCCGCGACGCCGAGCGATTTCAAGGCGCCTTCAATGGCCTTGCCTTGGGGATCGAGAATGCCGGTTTTCAGGGTGACGGTGACGCGGGCTATCATCGCAGCGGCTTATGACACGAGTCGGCGCAGGAATGCCGACAGAACAAACCTATTCACGCCTAAACTAGAGACGCCAAAGGCCGGCACAAGGCCGGCCTTCACATCATTCACATGCAAAAACGGCCCAAACGGGGCGATTTTGCCTAACCTTTCACCAGGACCGGGCCGGTGCCGCGGGGCGGCTCGCTCTCGTTCATGATGCCGAGGCGCTTGGCGACTTCGGTATAGGCCTCGAGCAGTCCACCGAGATCGCGGCGGAAGCGGTCCTTGTCGAGCTTGTTGTTGGTCTTGATATCCCACAGCCGGCAGCTGTCCGGCGAAATCTCGTCGGCGACGACGATCCGCATGATGTCGTTTTCCCAGAGTCGTCCGGCCTCCATCTTGAAGTCGACCAGGCGAATCCCGACGCCGAGGAAAAGACCCGACAGGAAGTCGTTGACGCGGATCGCCAGCGCCATGATGTCATCGATTTCTTGCGGCGAAGCCCAACCGAACGCCGTGATGTGCTCTTCGGACACCATCGGATCACCGAGCTTGTCGTTCTTGTAGTAGAACTCGATGATCGAACGCGGCAGTTGCGTGCCTTCCTCGATGCCGAGGCGCTGTGCCAGCGAGCCGGCCGCGACATTGCGCACCACCACCTCGAGCGGAATGATCTCGACTTCGCGAATCAACTGCTCGCGCATGTTGAGACGGCGAATAAAGTGCGTCGGCACTCCGATATCATTCAGATGCTGGAACACATATTCGGAGATGCGGTTGTTGAGCACGCCCTTGCCTTCGATCACTTCGTGCTTTTTGGCGTTGAAGGCTGTCGCGTCATCCTTGAAATGTTGAATCAAAGTCCCCGGCTCGGGGCCCTCATAAAGGACCTTCGCCTTGCCTTCGTAAATGCGACGACGGCGGCTCATCGGAGTGTACCGTGGTTTGTGAAAGTCCATAGGATTGCCGTGGCTCCTCTTTAGGACGTGATGACTAAGGTCCGCGGCGGCGGAACCGGGCGGCGAACAAATCGCGATGTCCGGGTACGCGATTCAAGCTAGCCCAACCGTCCGAGCAGCACAATCGAGGAGAACATACTTTGTCCACCTTACTTCCAGCGCGGTGCGGCGTCACCCAGGTTGCCTTGACGCCCCTCGGACGATATGCAAGGCGCACGGAAAATAAGGACTCACACGGGATTCCGCGAGGGGCGTATGACGACCACATTCGACAAGCGCGAGGAAGGCTTCGAGAAGAAATTCGCGCACGATGAGGAACTGCGTTTCAAGGCGACGGCGCGACGCAACAAACTGGTTGGCCTGTGGGCGGCCGGCAAACTCGGCATCGTCGGATCCGACGCCGATGCTTACGCCAAGGAAGTTGTGCTCGCCGACCTCGAAGAAGCCGGCGATGAAGACGTCGTGAGGAAACTACGTAAGGATTTCGACGCCAAAAGCGTCGCCATCACCGATCAGGACATCAGGAAGATGATGATCGACACGATGACGCAAGCGATCGCACAAATCGAAGCGGGCAAATAGGGGCAGCGTCATGGCACTTCCGGGGTTTTCGCTCGCGGCGCGGCTGCGCGCCGGCGAAACGGTGTACAGCGGCTGGTGCTCGCTCGCCGCGCCGGTCATTCTCGAAATCGCCGCGCGCGAAGGCTTCAAAGCCGTCGCGATCGACGCCCAGCATGGGCTATGGGACTACGAAGCAATCCGCGTCGGCATCGCCGCGATCCGCCAGGGCGGCGCCGCGCCGATCGTGCGCATCCCGCTCGAAGATTTCGGCGGCGCCTCGAAGTCGCTGGATTGGGGCGCCGAAGGCATCGTCGCGCCGATGATCAACAACCCGAAGGACGCCAAGCGCTTCGTCGACGCCTGCAAATTCCCGCCGATCGGCGAGCGCTCGTGGGGCCCGCATCGCGCGCTGATGTTGTCCGGCGCTGATCTTAAGGGCTATTTGCGCGAGGCCAACGACAATATCATCACGCTGGCGATGATCGAAACGCCGGAAGCGATGGACAATCTCGACGCCATCGCCGCGATACCCGGTATCGACATCCTGTTCGTCGGCCCGTCTGATCTCTCGATCACCCTCACAAAAGGCGCCGAGCTCGATCCGCATTCGAAGATCGTCGAAGCCGCCAACGATAAGGTGCTCGCGGCCTGCAAGAGGGCTGGCAAGTTTGCCGGGCTCTATTGCGCGACGCCGGAACGCGCCCTTGAGGTAAGCAAGCGCGGTTTCCGCTACTGCGCGGTTGGCAACGATCTTGGCTTCATCCGCGGCGCTTACGCCGTCGCCGCCAAGACGCTCAAGGGTTAGCGCCCAATCGCCGCATCGAGTTGGTCGAGTACACGGTTGACGTCCGCCTTGAGCGCCGCCGCCGTCACCATCAATACCTTGTAGTCGTGCGCCTCAAGCCAGGCGCGCTTATCGGACCGCGCCAACGCCGCCGCCTCGTTGTCGTCCGCCGGATCGAGTTCGATCACGCAGCGCAACGGGAACGATACGAAATCCACGATATGCGGCCCGATGGGTGTCTGCCGCTTGAAGCCACGCCCGGCGAAGCGTTTGTCGTTGGTCAGCGCCTGCCACAGCACGCGCTCGGCCTCGGTCGGATTGCGCCGCAAAAGTTTCGCCAAACCGCGCGCCGGCCGCTCATCATCGCCAGTCGCACGCTCCGCCAATAACGCCCGCAGTGCGTCGGCTTGGGTGCCGTCAAGTGTGCCACCTCGCGCCGGGCCCTTGCGACCCTGCGCTAGCGCCATGACGATGCCGTGCAGGGTACGAATGTCCTGCTCGGTCGGCGCCATGCGATTGAAGATGTTGCGTAGGTTGACGCTCATCGTGCCGCGCTTTTCATGCGGTCGGTAGAATTCGATACGGTCAAGTTCGGTCTCGAGATCGGCGAAGAAGGCTTGTAGTTGCTGCTTGGGGGCGGACGGCGATTTTTCGGGGGCCGAGAACGGCAACTGCCCGGCACTCGCCAGCTTGAACCATTCGTAGGATGTCACCGCGACCGCCTGCGCTAGATTGAGCGAAGCGAACGCCGGGTTGACCGGCAGGGTTAGCACCACATCGGCCCGCCCTACCTCATCGCTCTCGAGGCCGTTGCGCTCGCGACCAAACACGATCCCGACACTTTCCCCGGCCGCGATTTTCGGCGCGATCAACGCCATCGCCTGATCAGCCGAAACCACTGGCTTCGCCTGATCATGCGCCCGCGCGGTGCAGGCGATCACAAAGGTGCAATCGGCGATCGCCTCGTCGAACGTACCAAAGACCTCCGCGTGATCGAGCACGCGATCGGCCCCCGCCGCCATCACGGCGGCCTTCTCGTTGGGCCAACCTTGCTTGGGTTTGACGAGGCGCAGTCGCGACAGGCCGAAATTAGCCATCGCCCGAGCGGCCGCGCCGATGTTTTCGCCGAGCTGCGTTTCGACCAGGATCACCGCGGGTCCGGGCGTCTCGATCCAACGTTTGGTTTTGTCGGTGCCTGCGCCCGGCATTCCGAATGCTACCCTACCGAGTCGGCCGCCGGACCATTCACCCGAATGGCGTCGCGCCAGCGAGCCGGCTGCACCGTCAGCCAGAC
>JAFAQJ010000092.1 GCA_019246455.1 Pseudolabrys sp. | reverse complement strand
GGTGTCTCGACCGTGCCGGGCTTCTTGGGCGTGATCGAAAGCCCCGAGCAGGCGGTGACGATCGCCGACGAGATCGGCTACCCCGTGATGATCAAGGCCTCCGCCGGCGGCGGCGGCAAGGGCATGCGCATCGCGCATTCCACGGCCGAGGTCGCCGAAGGCTTCACGCGCGCCAAGTCGGAAGCGAAGTCTTCGTTCGGCGACGACCGGGTGTTCATCGAGAAATTCATCACCGATCCGCGCCACATCGAGATCCAGGTGCTCGGCGACAAGCACGGCAACGTCATCTATCTCGGCGAGCGCGAATGCTCGATCCAGCGTCGCAACCAGAAGGTCATCGAGGAAGCGCCGTCGCCGCTGCTCGATAAAGCGACCCGCCGCAAGATGGGTGAGCAGGCGGTGGCGCTGGCAAAAGCCGTGAATTACGACTCCGCCGGCACCGTCGAGTTCGTCGCGGGGCAGGACAAGAGCTTCTACTTTCTCGAGATGAACACGCGGCTGCAGGTCGAGCACCCCGTCACCGAACTCGTCACCGGCATCGATCTCGTCGAGCAGATGATCCGCGTTGCCGCCGGCGAAAAGCTCACGATCGAGCAGAAGGACGTCGCGCTGACCGGCTGGGCAGTGGAATCGCGCGTCTACGCCGAAGACCCGTACCGCAATTTCCTGCCGTCGACCGGACGGCTGGTGAAATACCGCCCGCCGGCCGAGAAGGTCGAGAATGGTGTCACCGTGCGCAACGACACCGGCGTCTATGAAGGCGGCGAGATCTCGCTGTTCTACGACCCGATGATCGCCAAGCTCGTCACCCATGCGCCGAGCCGCGAGCAGGCGATCGACGCGCAGGCCGACGCCCTCGACGCCTTCAGTATCGACGGCATTCGCCACAATATTCCGTTTTTAGCCGCGCTGATGGCGCATCCGCGCTGGCGTTCCGGCAAGCTCTCGACCGGCTTCATCGCCGAGGAATTCAGGGACGGCTTCCACGCCCATCCGCCGCAGGGCGCGCCAACGCGCGTATTGGCGGCGGTCGCTGCCGCCGTCGATCACGTGCTCGGCGAACGCAAGCGGCGCATCTCCGGCCAGACGACCGGGCGGTTCGTCACGCGCGAACGTCAGCGCGCCGTGTGGTTATCCGGCGTCGAGCATGGTCTGGAGATCGTGCGCTCGAACGGCAGCATCGAGGTGAAATTCGCTGCCGACATGAAACCGCTGGCGCTGCATTCCGACTGGAAGCCCGGCGATCCGTTGTGGAGTGGAATGGTTGGCAACGAGCATGTCAGCGTGCAAGTGCGAGCGATCTCGAACGGCTTTGCGCTGGCCTATCGTGGGGTCGAGACCAAGGCCTACGTCTATACGGCCTCCGAAGCGGGGTATGCGCGGCTGATGCCGGTCAAGACGGCGGCCAATAGCGGCAAGCAGGTGCAATGTCCGATGCCGGGATTGGTGCGCTCGATTGCCGTCAAGGAAGGCCAGGAGGTTAAGGCGGGCGAAACCGTCGCTGTGGTCGAGGCGATGAAGATGGAAAACGTGCTGCGCGCCGAGATCGACGGCACCGTGAAGAAAATTCACGCCAAGCCCGGTGATAGCCTCGCGGTAGATGCGGTGATCCTCGAGTTCGCCTGATGTTATGACGCTCTATTTCGCTTACGGCTCCAATCTTAGTCGTGCCGGGATGCAACGCCGCTGCCCCGGTGCCGTGCCGGTCGGTGTCGCCGTACTCGACAACCATCGCTTCATCGTTGGTATTGACGGCTGGGGCTCGGTGGTGCGCTCGCCTGGCGCGTATGTCCATGGCGTGGTGTGGCGCATCACGCCGCGCGACCGCGCCGCGCTGCACGCCTACGAGTTGCTCGATAAGGGTCTCTACGATGTCCGCATGGTGCCGGTGCGGCAAAAAACTGAATTTGGCGCGCGGCGGGTCAGCGCCATGACCTACATCCTGCGCCGCCAGACACCGGGCATCCCGAAGCCCGGCTACGTCGAGATGATTGCGGCCTGCGCCCGCAACTGGAATTTTCCGGAGGACTATGTTCGCTCGATTGAGCGCTGGTCGAAATCGCGCTGGACCGGCTCGCGGCTCATCGAAAAACTCGACAGCGTTACGGCAGTCGGCGGATGAGCGAAACGAGGATCATTCGCCACATCGTCGTGCAAGGCCACGTGCAGGGCGTCGGCTTTCGCGCCTTTGTCGAAGACGCAGCTTATCGTCAAAGGCTGATCGGCTGGGTGCGCAATCGCCGCGATGGCAGCGTCGAAGCGGTGCTTGCCGGGCCCGCCGCCGCAGTGCGCGAAGCGATCGAAGTCTGCCGCAAAGGTCCGCCTGGCTCGCGGGTAGACGCGCTCTATGAGCGCGAGGCGACGGCCGACGAACTTGGCACGGCGAACTCATCGGCCTTTGCGGTGTTGCCGACCGCATAATCCGTTGTCTTGCCGAACAGCATCTCAAACTTCTGCCGCAGCGCTAGATCGAGCTCAGCCATCGTTGCCGTCAATCCAAGGTCGGCGAGACTGGTGACGCCGTAGCGCTGCTCTTTGATGCCGCACGGCACGATCCCGGCGAAATGCGCCAGGTCCGGCTCGACGTTAAGCGCGATGCCGTGCAGCGTGACCCATTGCTTCACACGGATGCCGAGTGCCGCGATCTTGTCTTCGCGGCCTTCACCTTTATCCGGCCGCTTGACCCAGACGCCAATGCGGTCGTCGCGGCGCTCGCCGCGAATGTTAAAAGCGGCGAGGCTGCGGATGATCCATTCCTCGAGCGTCGCCACATAGCGCCGCACATCCGGGCCGCGCCGCTTGAGATCGAGCATTACATAGGCGATGCGCTGGCCAGGACCGTGATAGGTCGTCTGCCCGCCGCGTCCGGTCTGATAAACGGGAAAGCGCGCATCGAGCACCTCGCTGGCCTGCGCGCTGGTGCCGGCAGTGTAGAGCGGCGGATGTTCGAGTAGCCAAACCAGTTCGGGTGCTTCGCCACGCGCAATCGCGCTGGCGCGCGAATCCATCTCCGTAACAGCCTCGTCATAGTCGACAAGACCGTCGCTAATGCGCCATTCGACGCCCGCGAAAGCCGCATGCGGCAGGGCCAAAACCAGATCGTCGCGCGCGTTAACCATCGGTTCACCATACCATGTTGACCTGTCCGCCACTGCCCGCAGTTGGCGGGCCGGGGGAGAATACGTGGCGACAATCGACAAGGTTTCCGTCGACATTACGGTCGTGCTCGGGACGACTGTCATGCCGGTGCATCAGGTGCTGCGGCTCGGCCGCGGCGCCATCATCGAGCTCGAGGCGTCGGAAGACGACGCCGTAAAGATCCTGGCCAACAGCATGCCGGTGGCCAAGGGCACGGTCGTGGTCAACGGCAGCCGCATCGCGGTCGAGGTCGGCGAACTGTTGCCGCGCCCGGCGGACGCGCGCTAGGGCCGCCTCAGTTTTCCCGCGGAAAAAGGCCGGAAACAGCGGGCAACGCGCCTCCTGGCGCACTTGTGGCTGATAGCCCTATTTGTTACAGGGAGCGCCGTCACAGGCTAAGCGACGCTTTTGGCATCTCCCCATGCGGTCATGGCGGAATTGGTAGACGCACTAGCTTGAGGTGCTAGCGGGGCAACCCGTGGAGGTTCGAGTCCTCTTGACCGCACCATTCCTTGACGAATACGGACGTCAGCGCCAGTCCGGCGGATAGCCGTAGGTCCAGCGGGCGCCGCGTCGCTCGGATGGTCGGCGCGATTCCGGCCGCTCGCGGAACAATCGCGGCCACGCCATCTTGTCCGGCGCGGTTCGCATGTCGCGCAGCGCGACGCGTTTGCCCGCCGGTGCAACCTGCACGACCTTGAAACCGTGAGTTTTCAATTCGGTCAGCAGTAGCGGCAACGCCTGGGCGGTGGCTGGCTGCACGTCGTGCAACAGAATGATGCCACGGCTCTTTTGTGTGATCCGCGTCATCGCCTTGGTGACGATGTCTTGCGGCGAGGCCGTCTTGTACCAATCATCGGCGTCGACATCAGTGCTCCAGACCGTGATCGCTTGCGACGCCAGATAATCTTCGACCGCGGAAATACGCAGGAAACCGGGGATGCGGAAGAACGGCGCGGCCGCGCGCTTATCGCCGAGCGCACCGGCGACCGAGACGATGCCATCGTCGATCTCGCGTTGCGCCGCCTCGATTGACATCTGATCGAACGTCAATGGGTGGTTCTGGCTGTGCGTGCCGATCACGTGACCCGCGTTGTAGACGCGGCGCGTCAGATCGGGCGCCGCGCTCGCCTGCCGTCCGACCATGAAAAAAGTGGCTTTGACACACTCTTTCGCCAGTGCATCGAGAATCTGCTCGGTGTAAGGGGCGAGCGGGCCGTCGTCGAATGTCAGCACGACCTCGTGGTCGGCGAGCGGCAACTGCAGCGATGAGTTGTAATGGACGGTGCCGACCTTGGGATACTCAGCCGGCGTGATCGCGATGGTGCGGCTCGTACCGAGCGCTTGCGGATTGCCATGGCACGGCGCAGCGAGCGCAGGAGAGGCCGCGCTCCACACGCCAAGCCAGAACGTGAAAAAGACGACACCGCGCATCGAGCACACTCCGCACCGCAAATTAGCGGGGGCAGAACCTGGCGGTGCAAATTAACCTCTCAGCCTTAACGCGCGGCATTAACCACGGCGTTTCAGCGCAGGATGCCCCGACTGCCGGCCGGCACGACGTGGACGATCTGATAGCCGCGCCGTTTGAGTTCGCGCAGGAATGCCGGTAGCGCCTTCACCGTTTGGGCCCGTGTGTCATGAAACAGCACGATGCCGCCGCCATTCGCCTCGATGCGGCCCATGACCAGCCGGAGTTCGGTTGGCGGGTCCATCTCATTCCAGTCACTTGCCCACACGTCGGCGCCGAACACGACAATGCCGCGCCGGTTGAGCATGTCGAGGAGATAGGGCGTCGAGGCGAAGCCCGGAAAACGGAAGAACGGCGTGGCTGGGGTATCGCGCCGCTGCCCGTAGACCGCATAGTCGTCTTCCTCGATGCCGCGGTTGATCTCGCCCTCGGCGATCGCGATCGGCACGCGGTTGAGAATCTGGTGCGAATAGGTGTGGTGGCCGACCGTATGTCCTTCGGCCAGGATGCGCCGCGCTAGCCCGGGATTGGCCTCGGCGTTGCGTCCGACCAGAAAGAACGTCGCTCGGACGCATTCATGCTTGAGCGCTTCGAGCACGCGCGGCGTCGTCTCGGGCAACGGACCGTCGTCGAAGGTGAGCACAACTTCCTTGCGGCGCAGGGGCAGGGTCGCTGCGAAATGCTTGCGGCCGACTCGCGGGGTCGTTCTCACATCGGCCTCGAGAATCCGCGAGGTGCCCAATGCGTCAGGATTTCCCGCGCACTGCTGCGCACGCGCGGCGAATGGGATCGCTGCCACCAGGCAGACAAGAAGAACACGAATCATAATGCGCTCGATTTGCCGCACTTCACCGCAGCTTCACCGGACCGGCAAGGGCGGGCGTAACGTTTCGTTCACCGTGTTTAATGAGCCACCATTAACCCTATGACCTTACGGTCGCCGTGACAGGTATCGTTAGAGTACGGGGTTTCACGTGACGGGCGGCCCAACACAGCGCGCAGCGGGCCCATTGCCCGGTGACAGGGTCGTCGTATCCAACAGCCCCACAAGCGCATACGCCCGGCGCCGTCTTTCGTCGACGCGACTCGTTGTCGTTCTTGCCGCGCTCGGTATCGGCGCGACCGTGCTGTGCGCCGGTCTCGGCTTTAGTCTCGCGCGGGAAAGCGACCAGCGCTATGCCATCGAGCGCCGCGAGGCGCTGCGTGGCGCACTCGCTGAATTTCGCGCATTGTTCGGCGACGGTTCGCAAGTCGATCCGCGATTTGTGCACGTGATCGAGCAAAGCACCGGCCTAAAGGACCTCAAGTTCGAGGCTGAGCCGACAGCGGGCCAACGGGAGATGCAACCGGTACTCGACTCCCAAGGCCGCATCGCCGGTTTCCTGACCTGGCGGCCCGATGGGCCGATGATGGAGACGATGACACGGTTGATGCCGTTTCTAGCATTTGCAGCATTGGGTCTTGTTGTCTTCGCTTGCGTCTCGCTGTTGCAATTGCGCCGCGCACGCCTCGTTCTGGCCGAGAGCGCCGAGGAGACGCGCCGCGCCGCCGAAGAAGACGCGCTGACGGGCCTGCCGAACCGCCGCAAGATCTTGGCGCTCCTCAAAGAGGCCATGGCCGAACGCCTCGGCGGCAAGCCGCTGATTCTGGCGCTGATCGAGCTGACGGGCCTCAATGACATTGATGAGGAGATCGGACCCATTCATCGCGACGCTTACGTCGCGGAAGCCCTGCTCGCGACCCAAACCCATTTGCCGCCGGGTGCAGTCCTTGGACGCATGAGTGCTGCCGAATTCGCTTTGATCTGCGCCGCGGAAATCGACGCGCGTGCCTTGTTACGATCGATGATCGGGTCGATTGCCGATTTCCCTGCCGCCGGCACTGATCTGCGCATCGCGGCCGTTGCCGGATATGCGCAGGCGCCGCGCGACGCAACTTCGAGCGAAGAGCTGCTGCGCCGCGCGCGGCTTGCCTTGCGCGCTGCCGGCGACAAAGGGCCGGGCATTGTCACGGCCTTCGAGCATTCGCTCGACGTCGTGTCAAAAGATCAGCATTTCGTGCGCCGCGAACTGCCGCGCGCGATTGCTGCCGAAGCGCTCGAATTGCATTATCAACCCATTGTCACCTCTGATGGCGCTCGTGTTGTCGGTGTCGAGGCCTTGCTGCGCTGGAATCACCCCGAGCGCGGAACGATCGGTCCTTCGATCTTCGTGCCGATCGCCGAGCAGATGGGATTGATGGACACACTTGGCGCTTTCGTGCTGCGCCGGGCCTTAAGCGAAGCCAAGCGTTGGCCTGATCTCTATATCTCCGTGAACCTCTCACCGGTGCAGGCGCGTGATCGCGCCGTCATCGATGTGGTGCGGAACGCGCTGGGCGAAAGCGGCGTCGAGCCTTCTCGCCTCGTCCTCGAGGTAACCGAAGGGGTTTTGATCGAG
>JAFAQJ010000266.1 GCA_019246455.1 Pseudolabrys sp. | reverse complement strand
CCCTGTCCTCGGGCCGCCCTCCGGCGGCGATTGCGGTTGTACGGATTTCGGGGCCGCGCGCCGGCGCCGCGTTCGAGGCCTTGATCGGCCGCATTCCAAAGCCACGCTCCGCGGCGCTAGCGACGGTACGCGCCATTAACGGAAAAGGCTTGGGCGAGGAGATCGATCAGGCGCTGGCGCTGTGGTTCCCCGGACCCCACAGCGAGACCGGCGAAGACACCGCCGAATTGCAGCTCCATGGCGGCCGCGCGGTGATCGCGGCGGTGTTGACCGCGCTCGGCAAGGTCGAAGGCTTGCGCCCGGCCGAGGCCGGCGAATTCACCCGCCGCGCCTTCGAAAACGGCAAGCTCGATCTGACTGAGGTCGAAGGCCTCGCCGATCTGGTGATGGCGGAAACACAGGCGCAGCGGCGCCAGGCGCTGCGGCACCTCAAAGGCCTACTGGGGGAGCGCGTCGAAAGCTGGCGCGAACGGCTGATCGCGGCGCTCGCTCTGGTCGAGGCCGGCATCGACTTTTCCGACGAGGGCGACGTGCAAAAACAAGGAGAGCTTGTCGCTCCTGCCCTCAAGGTCGTGCGCGAATTGTCGGCGGAGATCGCGGACGCACTGATTCAGGGCGATCGCGGCGAGCGGCTGCGCGAGGGTCTGGTCGTGGCGATTGCCGGTCGGCCCAATGTCGGCAAGTCGACATTGTTGAACAGACTGGCGCGGCGCGATGCGGCGATCGTCTCGCCTTATGCCGGGACGACCCGCGATGTGATCGAGGTTCATCTTGATCTTGAGGGCTACCCGGTGACGCTGCTCGACACCGCCGGGGTTCGGGATGCCGACGACCCGGTCGAGATGGAGGGCGTTCGCCGCGCTCGGGCCCGTGCTGCGGAAGCCGACCTGGTGTTGTGGCTGACCGATTGCCGCGAGCCCGCGCTTCCGCCCGAGCATTCGTCAGATCAGGCCGTGTGGACGGTCAAGACGAAGATAGATCTCGCTCCGGGAAGAAGTGAATCCCGAATCTCAAATACTGAACCTCAGTTCAGTAAGACTTCTGAAACCATAATTGCGACAACAAGAACTGAAGTTGGTTTCACTAGAAATGAATCTTGGTTCGTTTCACGTGAAACACCGGAATTTGCGATCTCTGCGGCAACCGGCCCCGGCACTGATGCGCTGGTCGCGGCCCTCGCGCGGCAGGCGGAGGATTGGCTGGGCGCGGGTGAACCGGCGTTGATCACCCGCGAGCGCCACCGGGTCGCTTTGACAGCGGCGCGGGCGGCTCTAGAGCGTGCTCAGAAGCTTCAGTCTGACCAGACCGATCTCTTGGCCGAAGAGCTCCGTCTCGCCGCCCGTGCGCTGGGTCGGCTGCTGGGCCGGGTCGATGTCGAGGACGTCCTCGACGTGATCTTCCGGGATTTCTGTATCGGCAAGTAGATTCGAGCGGACGATTGCGGCGCTCGCCGGCCATAGCCTTTGGCCGGTGCTAGGCCGGGGGGCAAATCCCGGCCAACCCCCGGCCTGGCGAACACAACGGCAATGTACCGCTCCGCCTGGAGACCTGTTTCACGTGAAACAGTGTAAAGTCGCCCGAAAAGCAGGCGGTTTAACCCGCTTTTAACCACGATGAGGGACTTTCGCAATTCAGGCCCCCACTTCCGCTCTTTCAGGCCTTTTCTCGCGATGTTCGCCCCTGCGCGCCCCTCCCCGGACTTGGGAATCGAGCCCTCCGCGGGGCCGGATTCTGCTGTGGGCGGCAGTATCCGTGAGACCATCGACCTTCTTGAGCTTGATCTTGGCGCCGCTATTCGTGCTGTTGGCCAGGCTGCTGACCTAGTCCAACAAGGCGCCCGCGCCTCCTCCGAGAACCTCAGTGCTATTCGCTCGCGTACCGGCCAACTAGCCGCCGAATCCCAAGACGCCAAACGCGACACGCTGAAATTCGCCCACGCGGCCGAGGAGTTGGCCCAAAGCTCGACCGAAATTGGCCGTCGCGTCAAAGACGCCGATACCTTGGCGCAGGAAGCCGCCGCCGCCACCGAAGACGCCACGCGCAGCACCGACGGCTTGCGGACCTCCACCGAACAGATCGGCAGTGTCGTCAATCTGATCGCGACGATCGCGCGTCAAACCAATCTCCTGGCGCTCAACGCGACGATTGAAGCCGCGCGGGCCGGCGAAGCGGGCCGAGGTTTTGCGGTCGTGGCGCAGGAGGTCAAGGCGCTGTCCGCGCAAACGCAGCGCGCCACCGAAGAAATCAAAGCCAATATCGCTGCGCTTCAGAAGAACGCCGGCTTCTCGATCGACGCCGTTCACCGCATCTCTGACGTGATTGGCGCGATCCGTCCGTTGTTTAGTTCGGTCGCAGGTTCAACCGAGCAACAAGTTGCAACGATCAACGAGCTCTCGAGCAGCGCCAACGAGACCTCACAGTTTGTCTCTGCGGTCGCCGACGGCGCAAACGACATTGAGCGCGCGGCTGTCGGCGCGAGCGATCACGGCGCGACCGTCGAGCACTCGGGCAAGGCGGTGGCTGAGCTCGCCGAGAAACTCAAGACACGTTGCGTCATTTTTTTGCGCCAAACCGAATTCGGCGATCGCCGCGAACAAGATCGCTTGCCGTGCGCGCTCGGCATCCGATTGAAAACCCAGCACGGCGAATTGCGCGGCGAAACCTTCGATCTATCGCTGGGCGGCGCGCTAATGCGCGCACAGGATGCGTCGCCGATTTCGATCGGCGAAGTTGTGCCCGCCGATATTGCGGAAGTCGGCGCCTGCACCATGCGAGTCGTCAATCGCTCACATCTTGGATTGCATCTGCAATTCGTGGAGATGCCTGAGGCGTCGCGCGCAGCGCTTGACGCCAAGCTCGCCGCGATCCTGGCAAGCAATAAAGAATTTATCGATCTCGCGATCGAATCCGCAAACAAGATTGGCCATGTGTTCGAAGATGCAATCGCGCGTCGCGAGATCTCGCAAGAGCAACTCTTCGACAACGATTACGTCCCGATCCCGAACACCAACCCGCAGCATTATCGCACACGCTTTCTCGACTTCGTCGAACGCGTGCTACCACCGATCCAGGAACCGCTACTCACGTGCAATTCTCGACTGGTGTTCTGCATCGCGATTGATCGCAACGGCTATATCCCGGTTCACAACAACGTCTATTCGAAACCGCAGCGTCCCGACGATCCGGTATGGAACGTCGCCAACTGCCGCAACCGCAGAATTTTCGACGACAGAGCGGGGCTCTCATCGGCGCGCGTCGTGCGCCAATACCTGATCCAAACTTACGCGCGCGACATGGGCGGTGGCGTCACGGTCACGATGCAAGAAATCGCCGCGCCGATCCGTGTCAATGGCAAACATTGGGGCGGTTTCCGGGTCGCATACAAGCTCTGAAAAACGGTGATCGGCCTCGCTTTGACCGGGCAGGGCGGCTTCCGCTAAAAGCGCGCCAATGCACGCGACATACGATGTCATCGTGATTGGTGGCGGCCATGCTGGCTGTGAGGCGGCAGCCGCGGCGGCGCGGATGGGCGCGCAAACTGCTTTGATCACGCATCGTTTTGCAGCGATCGGCGCGATGTCCTGCAATCCTGCGATCGGCGGTCTCGGCAAGGGACACCTGGTGCGGGAGATCGATGCGCTCGACGGTTTGATGGGCCGTGTCGCCGATCAAGGCGGCATCCAATTTCGTGTTCTCAATCGCCGCAAGGGTCCGGCGGTACGCGGTCCGCGCGCGCAGGCCGACCGCAAGCTCTACGCGCAAGCGATGCAACGCGCGATCGTCGCCACGAAAAATCTGACGGTGATCGAAGGCGAGGCGGATGATCTCACCGTCTCGAACGGCGAAGTGAATGCTGTCGTGATGCAAGACGGGTGGGTCTTTGCAACGAAATCCGTCGTGCTCACCACCGGCACCTTTCTGCGCGGCCTCATTCATGTCGGTGAAACGCAAACACCAGCCGGGCGCGTCGGCGAAGCGCCCGCGATGGGATTGTCGCGCACACTAGAGCGCACAGGCCTCAACCTCGGCCGTCTCAAGACCGGGACGCCCCCGCGCCTTGATGGACGCACCATCAACTGGAATTCGCTGGAGATGCAACCCGGCGACAACCCGCCCGAGCCATTCTCCATGCTGACGACGCACATCGACAACCCGCAAATCGAATGCGCGATCACGCGGACCGTCGAGGTGACTCATCAGATTATCCGCGCCAATGTGCATCGTTCACCGATGTATTCCGGGCAGATCGCAAGCCGCGGTCCGCGCTATTGCCCCTCCATCGAAGACAAGATCGTGAAGTTCGGCGAGCGCGACGGCCACCAAATCTTTCTCGAGCCGGAAGGGCTCGACGACCACACCGTATATCCAAACGGCATCTCGACCTCGCTGCCGGAGGAGGTGCAGCGCGCGATCGTTGCGACCATTCCCGGCCTGGAGAATGCGCGTATCACCCGCCCGGGCTATGCGATCGAATATGACTACGTCGATCCGCGAGAGCTCGATCCGACCTTGGAAACGCGCAAGCTGCGCGGACTGTTTCTTGCGGGGCAGATTAATGGCACGACCGGCTATGAAGAAGCCGCAGCGCAAGGCGCCGTCGCGGGTCTCAATGCCGCAGCGCGCGCAGGCAACAGCGCTCCGATTATCTTAGATCGCGCCGATGCCTACATCGGGGTGATGGTCGACGATCTGGTAACGCGCGGCGTGTCCGAGCCCTATCGGATGTTTACTTCGCGTGCCGAATATCGTCTGGCGCTGCGCGCCGACAATGCCGACCAGCGCCTGACTGGGAAGGGCATTGCCATCGGCTGCATTGGCAACGCGCGCCGAGCGTTTCACGTGAAAAAAATGTCGGCGCTCGACGACGCCAGCGCTTTTGCGAAGTCGGTATCGCTAACGCCGAAGGAAGCCGAGCGTCACGGCATCGCGATCAATAACGATGGCCGGCGTCGCAGTGCTTACGAGCTGCTATCGTATGCTGACATCGACGTCGCGGCACTTGCCAAGATATGGCCGCGCTTCGGCGAACTCGCCGCGCCGATCGCTCAGCAAATTGAGATCGATGCGAAGTACGAAGTCTACCTGTCGCGCCAGGCGGCCGATATCGAGGCCTATCGCCGCGACGAAAGCGTCGCGCTGCCGGATGATTTTGACTACGCGGGGTTGCCGGGACTTTCCAATGAAGCGCGGCAGAAATTGTCGACGCATCGGCCACGCACCATCGGGCAGGCGGGCCGGATCGATGGCGTCACGCCGGCAGCCCTGACACTCCTTGTCGCGCACATGCGGCGCGGCAACCGCAAACTGGCTTTGCCGCGCGCTTGAGGGACCTTGCCGCCGACAAGGCCAAGGCCTTGGCGCTCACGCCGGTTGCCCGTGAAACAGAAGCGCGACTCGATCGTTTCGTGGCGCTGCTGTTGGAATGGAACGCGATCACAAATCTGATCGCGCCTTCGACAGTCCCGGATCTCTGGACCCGGCATATCGCCGATTCGCTTCAGCTTCTTGACCTGGCTCCGGATGCTTTATCCTGGGCGGATTTTGGATCCGGCGGCGGGTTCCCCGGTATCCCGATCGCTTGCGCCCTCGCCGAAAAATCAGGCGCCAACGCCCACCTCATCGAAAGCAACGGCAAAAAAGCCGCCTTTCTCCGGGAAGTCGTCCGAGGAACCGGTGCGCCGGCCCTCGTTCATGCGCAGCGTGTTGAGAATTTTGGGGACAGCTTCGGCGGCCGCGTGGATGTTGTCACCGCCCGAGCCCTCGCGCCGCTAAAAACTTTGTGCGATCAGGCGTTTCCCTTTATCCGCCGCGGCGCGATCGGTTTGTTCTTAAAGGGACAAGATATTGAGCTCGAATTGACCGAAACCGCTAAATATTGGAAGATTCAAGCCGACCTCACACCTAGCCGGACGAGCCTTGAAGGGCGCATCGTCATCGTCCGGACGCTCGAATCAGCCCAATAAGGCCGGCCAAGGCCGGCAAAAGGAACGCAGCGTCCTATGACAGGCCAGCCGACCGACCCGACCGTCATCCCGTTCGCCAAGGCCGACAGTTCGACCAATCCAGCCGAAATGGCCCAACCGGTTGGCAAGCCCCGCGTTATCGCCATTGCCAATCAGGAGGGCGGCGTCGGCAAGACCACGACAGCCATCAATCTCGGCACCGCCTTGGCCGCAATCGGTGCAACGGTCCTGCTTGTTGATCTCGATCCTCAAGGCAACGCCTCGACCGGGCTCGGCATTGAGCGGCGCGATCGGCGCAC
>JAFAQJ010000255.1 GCA_019246455.1 Pseudolabrys sp. | reverse complement strand
GTGTTCGCCGGCGGCGCGGCCTGGCGCAAACGGCTCAATGACGAAATCGGCGACAAAGGCGACGTCTCCAGGCTGATCGCCAAGCGCAGCGACGCCGAGCTCGCGGCGCTGATGAACAATCTCGGCGGCCACGATCTGCCGTCGATCCGCGACGCCTTCAAGAAAGCGACGTCGGACAAACCGACCTGCTTCATCTGCTACACGATCAAGGGCTTCGGTCTGCCGATGGCCGGCCACAAGGACAATCACGCCGGCCTGATGACGCCAACGCAGATGGAAAGTTATCGCGAGGCCTCGAAGATTCGCCCCGGCCGCGAATGGGATAAGTTCGAGGGTCTCGACCTCCCCACCACCGAACTACAGGACTTTCTCGACCGCGTGCCGCTCATTCAAGAAGGCCGCCGCCGGCTCAGCGCGCCGGAAATCGAGACGCCGGCAGAGCTACAGGTGCCCGCTAAGGCCGTGACCTCGACACAGGCCGGCTTCGGCGATCTGCTCAACGAGATCGGCAAGGCTGACAGCGACTTCGCGCGCCGCATCGTCACTACATCGCCCGACGTTACGGTCTCAACCAATCTCGGGCCGTGGGTGAACCGCCGCAAATTGTTCGGCCGTTCGGCGACGATCGACACGTTCAAGAGCGAGCGCATTCCGTCGACCTTCAACTGGGAATTCTCGCCGCAGGGCCAGCACATCGAACTTGGCATCGCTGAAGCTAACTTGTTTATCCTGCTGTCGGCGCTGGGGCTGTCGCACACCATCAATGGCGAACGGCTGCTGCCGATCGGCACCGTGTACGACCCGTTCATCGCGCGTGGCCTCGATCAGCTCAATTACGCCTGCTACCAGGACGCTCGCTTCATGATCGTGGCGACGCCGTCTGGCATCACGCTGGCGCCGGAAGGCGGTGCGCACCAGTCGGTGTCTGAGCCGCTGATCTGCATGGCGCAAGATGGGCTCGCGAGCTTCGAGCCGGCCTATGTCGATGAATTGGCGACAATCATGGCGTGGTCGTTCGCTTATATGCAGAAAGAAAAGAAGGAGGCCGACCCGTCGGAGCGCAGCTGGCTGCGCGACGAAACCGGCGGCTCGGTCTATCTGCGGCTGTCGACACGGCCGATCGAACAGATTCAGCGGACAATGACGGGTGAACTGCGGCAGCAGATCGTCGACGGCGCCTACTGGCTGCGCAAACCCGGACCGAACTGTCAGGTAGTCGTCGCCTATACTGGAGCCGTTGCGCCTGAGGCGATCGAAGCGGTCGGATTGATGGCGGAAGATCGCCGTGATGTCGGTCTCCTCGCCGTCACCTCTGCCGACCGGCTCAATGCCGCCTGGACCGCGGCACAGCGCGCACGCGAGCGCGGACTCATCCATGCGCGCTCACCGATCGAGCGACTGCTCGATGAGGTGCCGCCGCATTGCGGCATCGTCACAGTGCTCGACGGCCATCCGGCAACATTGGCGTGGCTCGGCTCGGTGAACGGACATCGCACCCGTTCGCTCGGCGTCGAGCATTTTGGGCAGACCGGCACGCTCGCGGACCTTTATCGCCACTACGGCATCGACGCGAACGCAATCGTTGCTGCGGCGCAGGCGATCGCGCCGGGCAAGCCGATCCGGCACCTCAAGGCACTACCCTAACGCCATGAGCGGCGCACCCGCCGATGCCGACGCACGGCGCCGCAAGCCCGCGGTCGTGGTCTACCCGACCGATACGCTGCCGCTGCGCGATCTCGACGTCCTGGAAACAGTCCGCAAAAATCTGAAGAAGATCGACGAGATCATTGTGCCGCCGCGCGACGCACGGGCGTTTCGCGTGCCCCAAGGCCATTTCTTCCGCATCATCAGTATCGAAGGCCCGCAGGTCGGCGACCTCAATTTGTGGAATGCCAACGATCTGTCGGAGCGTTTTTTCAGCGGCAAGACACGCGCGCTGCACGGCACGCACGTCACGACAGGCGCGCAGCTGTGGAGTTCGCTGCCTTATCTGCGCCCCATGGCGACAATCACGCACGACACTTTGAGTTGGTACGGTTTCGACAACGATGGCGGCGGCATCCACGACGTGATCGGCACCCGCTGCGACCCCTATACCAATCGGCTTCTCAACGGCACCGACTACCACCATTGCTGCCATTCGAACCTGACGTGCGCGCTGGCGGATGCAACGAAAATGCCGGTGCGCGACGCCGAGCTTCTGGTGCACGACGTGCTCAATGTCTTCATGTGCACCGGCTTCACCAAAGACACGCACCAATATTTCATGAAGGCCAGCCCGGTGCGGCCGGGCGACACCATCGAGTTCCTCGCTGAGATCGATCTGCTCGGAGCATTATCGGCGTGCCCCGGCGGTGACTGCAGCGCGACCCACTCGAGCGACGCGGCCAAGTGCTTTCCGCTGCGCGTCGATATCCTCGAGCCTGACGCAGCGTTTCTCGACGGGTTTAAGCCGCCGGAGCGCAACGCCTATTCGCGCACGCACGGGCGCTAGTTGCTTGCGCGTGATCTTGTCCCAAAACCGGTACCCACTTTTCGGGATCACGCGTGTGCGTCTTCCAGCATCATCGCCGCGGCTTTCTCGGCGATCATCATGGTCGGCGAGTTGGTGTTGCCCGAGGTGATCGCCGGCATCACCGACGCATCCGCAACGCGCAGTCCTTCGATGCCGATGACGCGCAGCCGCGCGTCGACGACGGCCATTCGATCGTCGCCGCGACCCATCTTCGCAGTGCCGACCGGGTGGAAGATCGTGGTGCCGATGTCGCCGGCGGCCTTGATCAGCCCGGCCTCATCGTCGTCGCGCACCTGCGTGCCCGGCAGATATTCTTCCGGCGCGTAATGCGACAGCGCCGGCTGGGCCGAAATTTTCCGCGTGACGCGGATCGACTGCGCCGCCACCTGCCGGTCTTCGGGCGTCGCCAGATAGTTCGGGTCAATCAGCGGCGCTTCGCCCGGATCGGCCGATTTCAATTTCAGCGTGCCGCGGCTGGTCGGCCGCACATTGGCGACGCTCGCGGTAAAGGCCGGGAACGGGTGCAGCGGGTCGCCGAACTTGTCGAGCGACAAAGGCTGGATGTGGTACTGCAAATCAGCGCGATCCTTCGCGGGATCGGACTTGGTGAAAGCGCCGAGCTGCGACGGCGCCATTGTCAGCGGCCCCCGGCGGAACAGCGCGTAGTTCACGCCCATCCAGCCGCGCTGAAAAAGCGACGAATACATTTCGTTCAGGGTGCGGATGCCGGTGACCTTGTAGATCATCCGCAATTGCAGATGGTCGTGCAGATTTTGCCCCATCCCGGGCGTGTCGCGCACGACCTCGATGCCGAGCGCCTTGAGGTCACCGGCCGGGCCCAGCCCCGACAGCATCATGATCTGCGGCGAGCCGATCGATCCCGCCGCCATCACGATCTCGCCGCGTGCTGTCGCCGTGCGCGTTTCGCCGCCCTGCTTCCACTGCACGCCGACGGCGCGCAAAGAACCTAACTTGCCCTCAACGATCAGCCGCTCAACCATGCAGCCGGTCTCGAGCTGCAAATTCTGGCGCCCCAGTACCGGCTTGAGGAAGCCACGCGCCGCCGACCAGCGACGGCCGCGCTTCTGGTTGACGTGGAAATAGCAGGAGCCCTCGTTGTCGCCGGTGTTGAAGTCAGCAACCTTCGGGATGCCGTATTGCTCGGCGGCGTCGCGCCAGGCGTCGATGATGTCCCAGCGCAGTCGTGGAAACTCGACGCGCCATTCGCCGCCCGCCTGATGGTGATCGCTCTCGCCGAGAAAGTGATCGACCTGTTTCCTGAACAGCGGCCGCACATCGTCCCACGACCAGCCCGGCAGGCCCAGTTGACGCCAGTGGTCGTA
>JAFAQJ010000273.1 GCA_019246455.1 Pseudolabrys sp. | reverse complement strand
AAGCTGACGCAGAAGCCGCTCGACATTCAGGTCACTGCGACCGGGAGTGGTCTCGATATCGATGTGCGCGGCTCGGGGCCGCTATCGCCTGATCGCACCGCGGCACTGGCGCAGGTCGCCGCCAAGCGGCGGCTCGCTCGCCTCACCCGGCACGGCGAACTGGTGGCACAGAACGCGGCGCCAACGATCAAGATCGGCAAAGCGACAGTGACATTGCCACCCGGCGCCTTTTTGCAAGCCACGACTGAAGGCGAAGCCACGCTGACGAAGCTCGTTCTCGCGCATGCCGGCAAGGCCAAAAATATCGCCGATCTGTTTTGCGGCGTCGGCCCGTTCGCGCTGCGGCTCGCCGAGAAGGCGCGCGTTGCTGCATTTGACAGCGACGACGACGCGATCAGCGCGCTACAACGCGCGGCGTCGGCGGCCAGTGGCCTCAAGCCGCTCCAGGCGGCGACCCGCGACCTGTTCCGCAACCCCCTAGTCGCGAGCGAGCTCAAATCGTTCGATGCCGTGGTGTTCGATCCGCCGCGGCCGGGCGCGGAAGCACAGGCCCGCGAACTCGCAAAGAGCGCCGTGCCGATCGTGATCGCCGTGTCATGCGACCCCAATACCTTCGCGCGCGATGCCCGCACACTGCTCGGCGGCGGCTACAAACTGGCGACAGTGACCCCGGTCGATCAATTCCGATATTCGCCGCACATCGAGGTCGTGGCGAAGCTCACGCGTTAGCGGAAATCCAGTCCGCCGCCCCAGCGCTCCTGCCACAGCTTTTCGCCAATCGTGCAAGAAATGCGAGGCTTATCGCTCGCAACCGGAATGACGAGCGGCTCGGGTGCCGTGCCGGCAATTTCCTGGATGAGCTTTTGCCGGGTCGCCTCGATGAACTTTTCACGTTCACGGATCGGAATAACGAACGCGCCGGGTCCGCCGATCACGCAGTCCTCGTAATAGATGTCGAGATCCTCGATATCCATCGTGCCAGGATTGGGTCGCTTGAGCATGATCGGCAGGCCGTTGATGGTGATGCCCGACGCGACAATGTCGTTGCGCACCGGCACAATCGGGAGACCGCTATTGTTGGCCCCGTCGCCCGATACGTCGATTACCCGTCGCAAGCCGCGATAGCCGCTGGTCTCGAACAGCGGCTTGGCGAAGGTCAACGCGCCTGAAATCGACGTGCGTGACGCCCGCCGGTAGGGCGCTGACGCAATTTCAGCCGCCACGGCATCCGCCGACTCCGCTCCTTCAATCAGCCGCCACGGCATCAGAATCTTCTGATCCGACGGCCCGGCCCACTCGAAATACGTGACGGCGATCTTGCCGTGGGTACCTTCGCGCAACGCGCGCGTGAATTCGCGCGACGTCAAAGCAAGCACGTAACCTTCGCGTTGCAACGCTTGCTCGTCGGGGTCCATCGAATAGGACACGTCGACCGCGATGACGAGCTCGACGTCGACGGGAATGGCCGATGGGCTCTTGTCGGCGAAATGTCGGAGCGGCGCGGCAGACGCGAGACCCGCGCACAGCAAGGCCGCGGCGGCAAACGCAAAGGTGCGGCGCATGAGATTGCTCCCGATCGGGACGCAAAGCGTCCACGAGCGCAAATGCCGGGTCAAGCCCAGCCGCACAAACCGAAGCTAGCCTTCCAGCGGTTCCGTCCCCGCGATCTCAATGCCGAAACCACTTAATCCGACATAAGTGCGTTTGCTCGAGGCGAGCAGCCGGATCGATGAGATGCCCAGGTCCTTCAGGATTTGCGCGCCAAGGCCGATCTCGCGCCACTGCTTGCTGCGCGCGGCTTCGGTGTCGGTGCTTTCATGCGGGATAGCCGCAACCGGCACGCCGGCCGAGCCATCGCGTAGATAAACGATGACACCGCGGCCTTCCTTCTTGAATCGCGACAGCGTTGCATGGATCGTCTTGGCACCGCCGAATACGTCGCCGATCACATCGGCGCGATGCAGCCGAGCCGGCACGCCTTTGCCATTGCCGAGATCGCCATAAACGAATGCCATGTGATGCACCTGATCGAACGGCGTCACATAGGCATAGCCCTTGAGCGAGCCGATCTCGGAGGAGAGCGGAAATTCACCCACACGCTCGACCAGTTTGTCGCGCGCTTGGCGATAGGCGATCAGCTCGGCGATCGAGACATAGGCGAGCGTGTGCTGCTGCGCGAAAGCTGTCACCTGCCCGCCTCGCATCACCGTGCCGTCCTCGTTCATCAGTTCGGACAACACCCCGATCGCCGGTAAGCCAGCGAGCCGGCATAGGTCGATGCAGGCCTCGGTATGACCCGACCGCATCAGCACCCCGCCCTCGCGCGCCACCAGCGGAAAAACGTGACCGGGCCGCACAAAATCAGCGGCGCCGGAATTGTGGTTGGCGAGAGCGCGCACCGTGTTAGTGCGTTCCTCAGCGGAAATGCCCGTGGTCAAACCGTGGCGCACGTCGACCGACACGGTGAAGGCCGTGCCGAGCGGCGCGTCATTGTTCGCCACCATCGGATCGAGATGCAGGCGTTTTGCCTGATCGGCACCGAGCGGCGCGCAGACAATGCCCGAAGTATGGCGGATGATGAATGCCATCTTTTCCGGCGTGCAAAGCGACGCGGCGACGAACAGGTCGCCCTCGTTCTCGCGATCGTCGTCGTCGGTAACGACAACAATCTCGCCTTTGGCGAAAGCCTTGATGGCGGCGTCGACGCGGTTGTGACTGTCGGGCACGAAAACCGAACCTTAGGGGGCTTTATGCGGCCACGGTGTCCCCTCGCCGATCTGGCCGCGGTGCATCAAGTAGTGATCGGCCAGCACACATGCCAGCATCGCCTCCGCGACAGGCACGGCGCGGATGCCGACGCAGGGATCATGCCGGCCTTTTGTGACGATCTCGGTGTCATGACCGTATTTATCGACGGTCTTGCGCGGCGTCAGGATCGAGGAGGTCGGCTTCACGGCAAAACGCGCCACGATCGGCTGCCCGGTCGAGATCCCGCCGAGAATGCCGCCGGCGTGGTTCGACAGGAAGATCGGCTCACCGTCGTTGCCCATCCGCATTTCGTCGGCATTCTGTTCACCGCCAAGCTCGGCCGTAGCAAATCCATCGCCGATTTCGACGCCTTTGACCGCGTTGACGCCCATGAGCGCGGAGGCGATGTCGGCGTCGAGCTTGGCATAGACCGGCGCGCCAAGCCCCGCCGGCACGCCTTCGGCGACGACCTCAATGACCGCGCCAACCGACGAGCCTGATTTGCGCACGCCGTCGAGATAGCCTTCGAAGAACTGCGCCTGCTTCGCGTCCGGACAAAAGAACGGGTTGTTGCCGATCTCATTCCAATCCCAGCGCGAGCGATCGATCTTGTGCGGCCCCATCTGCACCAGCGCAGCTCGCACTGACACACCGGGCACAATCTTGCGCGCAATGGCACCCGCCGCGACACGTGAGGCGGTCTCGCGCGCGGAGGCGCGCCCGCCACCGCGGTAGTCGTGCAGGCCGTATTTGACGTCATAGGTATAGCCGGCGTGGCCGGGGCGATATTTGTCCTTGATGTCGGAATAATCCTTGGAGCGCTGGTCGACGTTCTCGATCATCAGCATGATCGGCGTGCCGGTCGTTACCTCGCGCCCGCTCTCGTCGGGGAAAACCCCGGACATGATCTTCACGGTGTCCGGCTCCTGGCGCTGCGTGGTGAAGCGCGACTGGCCCGGCCGGCGCTTGTCGAGGAAA
>JAFAQJ010000225.1 GCA_019246455.1 Pseudolabrys sp. | reverse complement strand
ATCAAGCGCTAACGCGGTAACGTCGTCGATCCCATCAGGGACTTGTCGATCGCGTGGGCGCACTGACGGCCCTCGCGGATCGCCCACACGACGAGCGACTGACCGCGGCGCATGTCGCCGGCCGCAAACACTTTCGGTAGCGAGGTTTGATAAGCGTTGGTGTCGGCACTGACATTGCCGCGCTGATCGAACTTGAGATCGAGTGACTTGAGCATGCCTTCGTGCACCGGATGAACGAAGCCCATTGCTAGCAGCACCAAGTCGGCGTCGATCGTGAATTCGGTACCGGGCGTCGGCTGGAATTTCGCGTCGGCGCGCGCGCAATGCAGCTTTTTCACCTGGCCGTTTTCGCCCGAGAATTTCGTCGTCACCACGGCGAAGTCGCGGGATGCGCCTTCCTCATGGCTCGATGAACTGCGGAGCTTGAGCGGCCAGTTCGGCCAAGTCAGGTCCTTGTTCTCGCGGTCCGGCGGCTGCGGCATCACTTCGAGGTTGACGACCGAGACCGCGCCCTGACGGATCGAGGTGCCGATGCAGTCGGAGCCGGTGTCGCCGCCGCCGATCACGACGACCTTCTTGCCAGTCGCGAGGATTGGCGAGACGTCGCCCTGCGCTTCGCCGCTGATGCGGCGGTTCTGCTGCGGCAGGAAATCCATCGCGAAGTGGATACCTTTGAGGTCGCGGCCCGGCACCGCCAGGTCGCGCCCTTTCTCGGAGCCGCCGGTCAGCGCGACAGCGTCGTATTCCTTGACGAGCTTCTCGGCCGGCACGGTCACGCCGACATGGGCGTTGTAGTGAAACGTCACGCCTTCGGCTTCCATCTGCGCGACACGGCGGTCGATGTGGACCTTCTCCATCTTGAAGTCGGGGATGCCGTAGCGCATCAGACCGCCAGCCTTGGCCCAGCGCTCGTAGACATGGACTTCATGGCCGGCGCGCGCGAGTTGCTGTGCGCAAGCAAGCCCGGCCGGGCCTGAGCCGACCACCGCGACCCTCTTGCCGGTCTTGTGCGCGGCTTTCTCGGGCTGAAGGCCTTGCGCAATCGCGCGGTCGGCGATCGCGCATTCGATCGTTTTGATCGTGACCGGATTCTCGTCGATGTTGAGCGTGCAGGATGCTTCGCACGGCGCCGGGCAGACGCGGCCGGTTACTTCCGGGAAATTGTTAGTCGAATGCAGGTTGCGCGCGGCCTCGTCCCATTGGCCGCGATAAATCAGGTCGTTCCAGTCCGGGATCTGGTTGTTGACCGGGCAGCCGGTCGGCGCACCGGTGATGCGATGCGTGCCGTGGCAATAGGGCACGCCGCAATCCATGCAGCGCGCCGCCTGCTGGCGCAGCTCGTCGTCCGGCAGCGGCAGCACGAACTCGCGGTAGTGCTTGATGCGTTCCGCGGCCGGCTCGTAGCCGCGATCTTCACGCTCGAATTCGAGAAACCCCGTGACCTTGCCCACTACGCGATCCTAACTATTCGGCAGCCTGCATCGCGGCTGCTCTTTCCCTAGCGAGATCGGCCAGCGCGCGGCGATATTCGACCGGCATGATCTTACGGAACAGCGGGCGATACTTCTTCCAATCCGACAGGATATGCGCGGCGCGCTTCGACCCGGTGTAGCGGGCGTGGTTCGCGATCAAGCGGTGCAGCCGGGCGGCATCGCCCGACGTAAGGTCGTGCATGATGTTGACGCGGCCGTGGCTCTCCAGATCGTTCTGGAGATTGTATTCGCTCTCGGCGATCTCTTCTTCCTCGGGCACCGGCTCGAGATCGACCATCGCCATGTTGCAGCGACTCTTAAAGGTGTTGTCCTCGTCGAGCACGTAGTCGATGCCGCCCGACATGCCGGCCGCGAAGTTGCGCCCGGTGTGGCCAAGCACGACGACGATGCCACCGGTCATGTATTCGCAGCAGTGGTCGCCCGCGCCTTCGACAACGGCGATGGCGCCCGAGTTGCGCACGGCGAAGCGCTCGCCGGCGACGCCGCGGAAATAGCATTGCCCGGCGATGGCGCCATAAAGCACGGTATTCCCAACGATGATCGACTCTTCCGGCACGATGCTGCTTTCGGCAGCCGGCCGGATCACGAGGCGGCCGCCCGACAAGCCTTTGCCGACATAGTCGTTGGCGTCGCCTTCGAGCTCGAAGGTCACGCCCTTGGCGAGGAACGCGCCGAAACTCTGCCCGGCGGTGCCTACCATGCGCACATGGATCGTGCTGTCCGGCAGTCCGGTGTGTCCATAACGCTTGGCGACTTCACCCGACAGCATCGCGCCGGCCGAACGATCGACGTTCTTGATCGTGGTCTGGATGCGAACCGGCGCGCCGCGGTCGAGCGCGGCTTGCGATTCCGCGATCAGCTTGCGGTCGAGGATGTCCTTGATCTTGTGGTCCTGCGCCTCGCACTTGAAGATCGGAGTGTTCTTGTCGGCCTTCGGCTTGGTGAAGAGCTTCGAGAAGTCGAGCCCCTTGGCCTTCCAGTGCGCGACGAGCTTGCGCTGGTCGAGCATCTGAATCTGCCCGATCATCTCGTCGAACGTGCGGAAGCCGAGCTTGGCCATGATCTCGCGCACTTCCTCGGCGACGAAGAAGAAATAGTTGATGACGTGCTCGGGCTGGCCCTTGAAACGCTTGCGCAGCACCGGGTCTTGCGTCGCGACCCCGACCGGGCAGGTGTTGAGGTGGCACTTGCGCATCATGATGCAGCCCACCGCGATCAGCGGCGCCGTGGCAAATCCGAATTCGTCGGCACCAAGCATCGCGCCGACCGCGACGTCTCGGCCTGTGCGGATGCCGCCGTCGACTTGCACCGAAATGCGCGAGCGCAGGCGGTTGGCGACCAATGTCTGATGGGTTTCGGCGAGTCCGATTTCCCACGGACTGCCGGCATGCTTGAGCGAAGTCAGCGGCGAAGCGCCGGTGCCGCCTTCGAAGCCCGAAATGGTGACATGGTCGGCGCGCGCCTTCGACACGCCGGCCGCGACGGTGCCGACACCCACTTCGGACACGAGCTTCACCGACACGTCGCCTGCCGGGTTGACGTTTTTGAGATCGAAGATGAGTTGCGCGAGGTCCTCGATCGAATAAATGTCGTGATGCGGCGGCGGCGAGATCAGGCCGACGCCGGGCGTCGAGTGGCGCACTTTGGCGATCACGGCATCGACCTTGTGGCCCGGCAGCTG
>JAFAQJ010000223.1 GCA_019246455.1 Pseudolabrys sp. | reverse complement strand
GGGCTCGCTCGTGTCGTCGTGTATCGTCGCGAACGCTTGTTGCTACTGCGGCCGCGCGGAAAAGGTATTATGGCGACCGCGCTGCGCTACAAGAACGAAGTGCGCGACGAAAAAGAGTATTTCGACGATATCTCGAAGGTGAAGATTCCGGCGGACATGCTCAAGCTCGCGGTCCATATCCTTGAGTCGAAGAAAGGGCACTTCGATCCGGGCAAGTTTGAAGACCGATACGAGAACGCGCTCAACGAGCTTATCAAGGCCAAACGCGCCGGCAAAAAGCCGCCGGTGGTGCACGAAGAGCGGCCGAGCAATGTCATCAATCTGATGGATGCGCTGCGCAAAAGCGCCCGCGCCGAAAAAAGCAGCGGCGGCAAGGCTGCGCCGCGCCGCGCGACCAAAAAAACGACGCATGCCCGCAAGAAGCCGGCGGCCAAGCGCCGCAAAGCAAGCTAACCGACGGATGCGATGGCAGGGCTCAAGACATACAAAGCGAAACGTCGTTTCGACGTCACGTCAGAGCCAGAAGGCAAGGTCCACGGCAAGCGCGGCCACGCCTATGTGATCCAGAAGCATGCCGCGACGCGGCTGCACTACGACCTACGGCTCGAACTTGACGGTGTAATGAAGAGCTGGGCGGTGACGCGCGGCCCGAGTCTTGTGCCGGGCGAAAAGCGCCTGGCGGTCGAAGTCGAAGATCATCCGATCGAATACAACAAATTCGAAGGCACCATCCCGAAGGGGCAATACGGCGGCGGGACGGTCATGATCTGGGATCGCGGCTCATGGGAGCCGGAATACGACCCGCATAAGGGCCTTGAAAAAGGCCACCTGCAATTCTTTCTACACGGCGAGAAATTGCATGGCGGCTGGCATCTTGTGCGTATGCACCGCCGCCCCGGCGAGAAGCGCAACAACTGGCTGCTGATCAAGCAAAAGGACGGAGAGGCGCGCCGCGAGCGCGACAAGGACATCCTCGAGGAAGAGCCCCTGTCGGCTACGACCGGGCGCACGATGGACGAAATCACGCAAGGCGCGCCGAAGCGAAAACGCAAGGGTACCAAATCAAAATCGCGCAAGCCGGCAAGAAAGGCGGCGGCGAAGAAAGCGAAGAAGACGGGCTTCAGAAAATCGGCGGCACTAACGGCTACCGCTGCTGTCCGTCGTTCCCAATCAGGCGCTATCCTCCCCGACTTCATCGAGCCGGAACTGGCGACCTTGACTGAAAAGGCGCCGTCATCGGACGGCTGGATCCACGAAATAAAATTTGACGGCTATCGATTGCAAGCGCGGTTGGACCAAGGCGATGTCCGGCTGCTCACGCGTAAGGCGCTCGACTGGACGACCAAATTCCAGCCAGTCGCCGACGCGCTCGGCCGGCTGCGGGCCAAGACGGCATTGATCGACGGTGAACTGGTCGTCGAAGACGATGCCGGAGCATCGAGCTTTTCGCTGCTCCAGCAGGACCTTAAGGATCATCGCACTGACCGCATGAAATTCTATGTGTTCGACCTGATGCATCTTAACGGCCAGGATCTGCGCCCGCGGCCGCTCGATGAGCGCAAGGCGCAGCTCACGGCGCTGCTCGGCCGCGAAGCCAAAGGCGGGCCGCTCGTCTTATCCGAGTCGATCGATGAGAGCGGGCCGGTTCTCTACAAGCACGCCTGCCGGCTCGGCCTCGAAGGCATTATTTCAAAACGGGCCGACGCGCCCTATCGCCCGGGTCGCGGCCACGACTGGCTCAAGATCAAATGCCACGACCGCCAGGAATTCATCGTCACGGGTTTTGTACCGTCGACCGCCGATGCGCATTCGATCGGCGCGCTGGTTCTTGCTTATAATGAGGGCGGCAAACTGCATTACGCCGGGCGCGTCGGCACTGGCTACACCCACAAGGTGGCGCGCGATCTGTTTCGCCGGCTCAGTGCGCTCCGCCAGAAGCAGACGCCGTTCGACACAGTTCCCGCCGAAGAGCGCGGCAAGAATGGTGCGCTCTGGGTCGAACCGAAATTGGTGGTCGAGATCGAATTCCGCGGCTGGACGCACGGCGCCCGTGTGCGACAGGCGTCGTTCCAGGGCATTCGTGAAGACAAATCAGCCAAGGAAGTCGTGCGCGAGCGCAAGGTTGCGGCAGCGGCCGTGAAAGAAGCGCCAACCAAACGCTCGGCGCTGACCGCCGCCAAGAAAAAGGCCGATGACATGGTCGGTCACGTCCGCTTGACCCATCCGGACCGTGTCTATTGGGAAGATGCCGGGGTCACCAAGCGCGATCTCGCCGAGTATTACACCAAAGTCTGGAAATGGATGGCGCCGCATGCCGTCGATCGCGTGATCGCGATCGTGCGCTGTCCCGAGGGTGCCACCGGCGAGTGCTTCTTTCAAAAACACGCTTCAGCAGGCATCGAAGCCAAGTTCCTGCATCTCGTGAAAGAGCCCGACGGCGACAAGTCGATCACCATCAAGGACATCGACGGGCTGCTCGCCTTGGCGCAAGGCGGCGGCCTTGAAATCCACGTCCGCGGATCAAGCGCCAACAAGCTTGAGCATGCCGACCGGCTGGTGTTCGACCTCGATCCGGGTCCCGGCGTGAAATGGAACGACATCATCGCGGCGGCACGGGACGTGCGTGAGCGGCTCGCGGGCGTAAATCTCAAGAGCTTCGTCAAGACATCCGGCGGCAAGGGTCTGCATGTGGTCGTGCCGATTAAGTCAACGCCGTGGGATGAGGCCAAGGACTTTTGCCGCGCTTTGGCCGAAGCGATGGAAGCC
>JAFAQJ010000221.1 GCA_019246455.1 Pseudolabrys sp. | reverse complement strand
GCAACGCGAGGAATTGATCGCGATTCTATCGAAGGTTTTCGCGCATAAGTCCCCATCCCTTGCGGCCTAGCTTCATCTCTCCCAAATTGTCATAAATCCGTGGCCCGCCTGTGTTGTTTGAGTGGCGACCCGCTGGGAATGTGATTCGCGGGCCAACCCGAGACCGGAGCCAGAGAACGTCATGGAAGACCGCTTTTCGGCGATGTCTCCGCGCAAGTTATTCGAGCGTTTCCGTCCCGCGCCGGCGGCACCGGGCGCGCCCGGCCTGCTGCCACAGCTTCAGGCCTATACCGGCTTGCAAGCCTTCGCCGCACGCTCGCACCGGCCTTCGCAGACCTTGGGCCGCCTCGGCTCGCTCGAAGTGAGGCTCGCGCAAACCGCCGCCGAAGTGCGCAAAGCGCAGAAATTGCGCTATCGCGTGTTCTATCAGGAAGGCTCTGCGCTGCCGGATCCAGCGCGTCTGTTCGCGCGCCGCGACGTCGATGCGTTCGATGCGATTTGCGACCACCTGCTCGTGCTCGATCATGCCGAGAGCGACCATTCGCCCGGCCGTCGTCAGCCGGCCGTGGTTGGCACTTATCGTTTGTTACGACAGCCACTCGCCGAGGACTACGGCGGTTTCTACACCTCGGCCGAATTCGAAGTCGCGCCGCTGATCGAACGGCACCGCAGCCTGCAATTCCTCGAGCTCGGCCGTTCCTGCGTGTTGCCGGCCTACCGCAACAAGCGCACGGTCGAATTGCTGTGGCACGGCATCTGGACCTATGTCCTGCAAAACCGGCTCGACGTCATGTTTGGCTGCGCCTCGCTCGATGACACCGATCCGCATCGTCTCGCGCTGCCGCTGTCGTTCCTGCACCACTACGCGCGCGCGCCGGAAAGCTGGCGAGCTCGCGCGCTGCCGGAGCGCTATGTCGAGATGAACCGCATGTCGAAAGAAGCCGTCGATCCAAAGGCGGCACTGCGCATGCTGCCGCCGCTGATCAAAGGCTATCTGCGGCTCGGTGCCTACATCGGTGACGGCGCCGTGGTCGATTACCAGTTCGGCACCACGGACGTTCTGATCATTCTGCCGGTCAGTGTGATCAACAAGCGCTATATCGAGCACTTCGGCGCCGGCGCCGAGCGTCACGCCGCCTAGAATCGATTTGCGCTAAAGCCGCCGCAGCGCGACTTCTTCGACACGATGGCTTTCGCTCTTCTTCAGGATCAAATCCGCGCGCGGCCGCGTCGGCAAAATATTTTCGTGCAGATTGACGAGATTGATGCGGTTCCAGATCGAGGCCGCGGTCGCCTCCGCTTCCTTGTCCGACAAATTTGAGTAGCGGTGGAAGTACGATTTCGGATCGCGGAATGCGGTGCCGCGCAGCGTCAAAAACCGGTCGATATACCAGCCCCTCAACACACTCTCATCGGCATCGAGATAGACCGAGAAGTCGAAGAAATCGGACACGAACGGCACCGCCTTGCCATCCTTCGGCAGACGGCCGGTCTGCAGCACGTTCAACCCTTCGACGATCAGGATGTCCGGGCGGTCGACCTCGATCCACTGGTTCGGCATCACGTCATAGACGAGATGCGAATAGATCGGCGCGCGCACCGGGCGGCGCCCGGCCTTGATCTCTGACAGGAAGCGCAGCAACGCCGGCAGGTCGTAGCTTTCCGGAAAGCCTTTCTTCTCCATCAGGCCTTCACGCTCGAGCACCGCGTTCGGGTAAAGAAAGCCATCGGTAGTGATGAGATCGACCTTCGGCACATTCGTCCAGCGCGCGAGCAGCGCCTGGAGAACACGCGCCGTCGTCGACTTGCCGACCGCGACCGATCCGGCCACGCCGATGATGTATGGCATCTTCACGTCTTCGGTGGCAAGAAAGCTCCGCTGCGCGCGGAACAGGCGCTGCGTCGCCGCGACATAGATCGACAGCAAGCGCGACAGCGGCAGGTAAATTTCCTCGACCTCGGCGATGTCGAGCTGGTCGTGCAGCGATCGCAGCTTCGCGACTTCGTCCGGCTTGAGCGTCATCGGCGTATCGGCGCGCAACGCCGCCCAATCTCCGCGCGAGAACACGCGGTAAGGCGAAACGCTATCGTCGATGCGCTGTTCCATGAAGCCCTTGGACGAAGTCTACCAGATCAACGCCGCTTCTTCTTGCGGGACGCTTTCTCCGCATGGCCCGACTGCGCGGTGCGCTTGCCCAGCGCGGCCTCGACGTCCTTGAGCGAAACCCGGCGCGCCTTGAGCACCACCAGCAAGTGATAGATGAGGTCCGCCGCTTCTTCGACCAGGCGTTGCTTGCTCTGGCCGACCGCAGCGATGGTGGTTTCGATCGCCTCCTCGCCGAGCTTCTTGGCGGAATAGCTGACGCCCTTGTCGAGCAGCGAGCGGGTATAGGAATTCTTCGGGCTCGCTTTGGCGCGCGCCGCCACCCGCTTTTCCAGTTGCCGCAACGTAAACCGAGCCATCTACCGCCCGCTATCTATCTGCTCTTCTTGCGCGGTCCATACCATTCCTGCCGCTACGGATCGAGCCGCATCGGCAGGCCGGCTTTTGCCATGTATTCCTTGGCTTCGCGGACACTGTGCTGGCCAAAGTGAAAAATCGAGGCCGCCAAAACCGCCGTGGCGTGGCCATCGCGCACGCCCTCGACCATGTGCTCGAGCGTGCCGACCCCGCCCGAGGCGATCACCGGAACACTCACGGCGTCCGCCACCGCACGTGTCAACGCAATATCGTAGCCCTTGCCAGTGCCGTCGCGGTCCATTGAGGTCAGCAGGATTTCGCCAGCGCCGAGCGCCACGACCTCGCGGGCATATTCAACCGCGTCGACCCCCGTGGCGTTGCGACCGCCATGCGTGAAGATCTCCCAGCGTGGCTTTTCCGCGGGTTTCGACACCTGCTTGGCATCGATCGCGACCACGATGCACTGGTCGCCGAATTTCTCCGCCGCCTCCTTCACGAAGGCGCGCCGCGCGACGGCCGCCGAATTGATTGACACCTTGTCGGCACCGGCGAGTAGCAGCGCGCGAATGTCGTCGATGGTGCGCACCCCGCCGCCCACGGTGAGCGGCATGAAGCACGCTTCCGCCGTGCGCTTGACGACGCCGAGAATGATGCCGCGGTTCTCGTGGCTCGCGGTAATGTCGAGAAAGCACAATTCGTCGGCGCCCGCCGCGTCGTAAGCAATCGCCGCTTCGACGGGGTCTCCGGCGTCGCGCAGATTGACGAAATTGACGCCCTTAACGACGCGCCCGTCTTTCACGTCGAGGCAGGGAATGATGCGGTCCTTGAACATACTGCCTCAGCTCGCCCGATGCCGGCTCAGGATGAACGCGATGATGCCCCAGATCACCAGTGCCATCGCAACATACGGAATGCCGATCAGCGTCAGCCAGCCCAGCACGAACATGGTGTAGAGCGTGTGCCCGACATCCGAGCCGAACACCAGGCATGGGTGAATCGATCCTTCGTTGAGCTGACAGCCCAGTGCCGCTGAGATGCCGCCCGCCGCGATTGCCGACAACAGCGGCACAATCCACAGCAACAGTATCACCACCACCAGAACCGACATGAGTTTCTTCGCGGTCACACCATCACCTCATGTCAAGCGGTCTTGGCCGCTCGGATCAGCCGCAGCGCTTCCGCCGCGTCGAGCCGCCCGTCGTAGAGCGCGCGGCCCGCGATCGCACCTGCGAGTTTTCGCGCGCGCGACACCAGCAACGCCTTGATGTCGTTGATCGACGCGAGGCCACCCGAGGCGATGACCGGAATATTGACCGCCTCGGCCAATGCAATCGTTGCATCGAGATTGAGGCCTTTAAGCAGGCCGTCGCGCGCGATATCGGTGTAAATGATCGCCGAAACGCCCGCGTCCTCGAACCGCCGCGCAATGTCGAGCGCAGTCAATTGCGAGACTTTTGCCCAGCCTTGCACCGCGACGCGGCCGTCGCGCGCATCGAGCCCGACGGCGATGCGTCCCGGGAATTTCTTCGCGGCTTCTTTAACCAAAGCCGGATCGCGCACCGCCGCGGTGCCGATGATGACGCGATCGACACCCTTGCCGAGCCAGCTTTCGACGGTCTTGATATCGCGTACGCCGCCGCCGAGCTGCACCGGGATTTCGATCACTTCGAGAATACGATCGACCGCCGCGGCGTTGACCGGCTTGCCGGCGAACGCGCCGTCGAGATCGACGACATGTAGATATTCGAAGCCCTGCACGGCGAAGGTCTGCGCCTGTGCCACCGGGTCGCGATTGAACACGGTGGCCCGCGCCATGTCGCCTTGTTCGAGGCGCACAACGAGACCGTCCTTGAGATCGATGGCCGGGAAAAGAATCACGGCTTCCACTTCAGGAAGTTCGCGATTAGCGCCAGGCCGAGCTTCTGGCTCTTTTCGGGGTGGAATTGCGTGCCGACCATATTGTCGCGCCCGACGATTGCGGTGAGCGGTCCGCCGTAATCGGCCTCCGCCACCAAATCACTGACCCGCGACGGCTTGAGCTCGTAAGAGTGCACGAAATAGCCGTGCAGGCCGTTGGACCCGGTCGTGATGCCTTCGAGCAGCGCGTGCGGCTTTTTCACATTCAGCGTGTTCCACCCCATGTGCGGGATTTTCAAATTCGGATCGCGTGGCGTAATGCGGTCGACCTCGCCGGCGATCCAGCCGAGCCCTGACGTGACTTCATATTCGCGGCCGCGCTCGGCCATCAATTGCATGCCGACACAAATGCCGAAGAACGGCCGCCCGTTCTGGCGCACGCTTTGGTCGAGCGCATCGACCATACCGGGAATGGCATCGAGCCCGCGCCGGCAGTCGGCGAACGCGCCGACGCCTGGCAGCACGATGCGGTCGGCCTTGGCAACCTTGTGCGGGTCGTTGGTGACGACGATCCGCTGGTCGTGACCGCTGTCGCGAGCCGCGCGTTCGAAGGCCTTGGCCGCCGAGTGCAGATTGCCGGAGCCGTAATCGACCACCGCGACGCTCATCGCTGGCCTCCCGGCTCCGGGAACAATCCGATCACATGCGATGGCGCAGGCGCGCCACGCATCACCGGCGTCGTGAGCGGCGATG
>JAFAQJ010000259.1 GCA_019246455.1 Pseudolabrys sp. | reverse complement strand
TACGCGCAGTCCAACCAGTATCGCGTCATCCTCGAAGCGCAGCCGCGCTATCAGAACGACCCCGCCGCGCTTTCCAAGATTTACGTCACCGGCAACAGCACGGCGAATGGCACCACGCCGTCGGCCGGCAACACCTCGACCGGCTCGACGCAGGTGCCGCTCGCCGCCTTCGCCGCGTTCGAGCACACCGCGGCCTCGCTTTCGATCGCGCACCAGGAGCAATTTCCCGCGGTCACTGTGAGTTTCGATCTCGCGCCGGGCGCCGCGCTGTCGGACGCCGTTACCGCCATCAAGCAAGCCGAACAATCGATCGGACTGTCCAATACCGTGATCGGCAGCTATTCGGGCGACGCTGCGGAATTTTCGCGATCGCTTGCCAGTGAGCCGTGGCTGATCCTCGCCGCCGCCATCACGATCTATATCGTGCTCGGCGTGCTTTACGAGAGCTTCATCCACCCGATGACGATCCTGTCGACGCTGCCGTCGGCCGGTGTCGGCGCGCTGCTAGCTTTGATGCTGTTCGGCTACGACCTTTCCGTCATCGCGTTGATCGGCATCGTGCTGTTGATGGGCATCGTCAAGAAAAACGCGATCATGATGATCGACTTCGCGCTCGACGCTGAGCGCGAGCAAGGTCTCTCGCCTGAGGAATCGATCCTGCAGGCGGCGCTGCTGCGCTTCCGGCCAATCATGATGACGACGCTTGCCGCTCTGCTCGGCGCGCTGCCGCTGGCGCTTGAAGGCGGCACCGGCTCCGAATTACGCAATCCGCTCGGCGTGACGATCATCGGCGGCCTGCTGCTGTCGCAGTTGCTAACGCTCTACACCACGCCGGTGATCTATCTCTACATGGAGCGGCTGCGCGCGCGCCTGACGCGCCGCGGCATGACCGAACGTCCGGCCGAGTAGCCATTCATGGCGGTCAATTTCTCATATCCCTTCATTCGCCGGCCGATCGGCACGACTTTGATGGCGATCGGCCTGTTCCTGACCGGCGCGGTCGCTTATGACTTCCTGCCGGTTGCCAGCCTGCCCAGCGTCGATTTTCCGACCATCAACATCAGTGCGAGCCGCCCTGGCGCCGATCCCGACGTGATGGCGGCGACCGTCGCCGCGCCGCTCGAGCGGCGGCTCGGCGAGATTTCCGGCATCACCGAGATGACCTCGACGAGTTCGCTCGGCAATTCTCGCATCACGGTGCAGTTCGACCTGTCGCGCAATGTCGATGGCGCGGCGCGCGACGTGCAGGCCGCGTTGAACGCGGCGCTCACCGACCTGCCCGGCGACCTGCCGACTTTGCCGACCTTCCGCAAGGCCAATCCGGCGGCGGCGCCGATCCTGATCCTCGCGTTGACCTCAAAAACCGTGCAGCCGAGCGCGATCTATGACGCGGCCGACAGCGTCATCGCGCAGCGCCTCTCTCAAGTGAACGGCGTTGCCGACGTCACCGTCGCCGGCTCCGAGCAACCGGCAATCCGCGTGCGGGTCGACCCGGCGCGTCTCGCCGGCATGGGCCTCAACATGGAGACGGTGCGCACCGCGATCGTCAATTCCAATTCGCTCGGCCCGCTCGGCGCCTTCGATGGCAACGAGCGCGCCACCACGCTCGGTCTCAACGATCAACTGCGCGACGCCAAGGATTACGACCCGGTCGTAGTCAAGACGGTGAACGGCACCGTGATCAGGCTTTCCGCCGTCGCCACGATCTCGCCGGGCGTGCGCAATCGCTTGTCGGCGGGCTGGTTCAACCGCGATCCGTCGGTTCTACTCATCATCACCAAACAGGGCGACGCCAACGTCATCGACACCGTCGATGGCATCTACAAGCTGCTACCGGAGCTCAAGCAGTGGATTCCCGCCGGCATCGACATTTCGGTGCTGAACGACCGTACCCAGACGATTCGCGCCAGTGTGCGCGACATGCAGTTCACGCTCGGCGCAACCGTGCTGCTGGTGATGCTGGTGGTTTTCGTGTTCTTGCGGCGTGGTGCGGCGACCCTCGCGGCTGGTCTCACCGTGCCGCTATCGCTCGCCGGTACCTGCGCCGCGATGTGGGCGGCCGGCTTCACCATCGACAATCTTTCGCTGATGGCGCTCGCGGTCAGCGTCGGCTTCGTGGTCGACGACGCGATCGTCATGATCGAGAACATGTTTCGCAATCTGGAGACCGGAATGCGGCCGATGCGGGCCGCGCTCGCCGGCGCGCGCCAGATCGGCTTCACGGTCGTATCGATCTCGATCTCGCTGATTGCGGCCTTCATCCCGTTGCTGTTCATGGGCGGCATCGTGGGACGTCTGTTCCGCGAATTCTCGGTGACGCTCGCCTTCGCCATCGCCGTCTCAACCTTCGTGTCGCTGTCGGTGACGCCGATGGTGTGCGCTTATTTTGTCCGCGAGCCGCCATCGCGCGACGCGACCCCGTTCGACCGACTGGTTGACGGCATCATTTCGCGCATGCTGCGGTTTTATGCGTGGTCGCTCGAGCGCGTGATCGCGCGGCGCGGTCTGACCTTGATCGTGTTCCTCGCAACGATTGCGTTGACCGTCGGGCTCTACATCAAGACTCCCAAGGGCTATTTCCCGCAGGACGATACCGGCCTCATTTTCGGCGGCACCCAGGCCTCGACCGACATTTCGTATGAGGCGATGGAAGTGCTGCAGATGCGGGCGATGGACATCGTCCTCAGCGATCCGGCTGTCGCCAACCTTGGCTCCTCGGTCGGCGCCTCCGGCTTCAACGCCTCGGTCAATCAGGGCCGCATCTTCATCAGCCTCAAGCCGCAAAGCGTGCGTGGTAATGACACCACGCCGCGCGTGATCGCGCGGCTGCGCGGCAAGCTGACCAACATTCCCGGTTTGCGCGTATTCCTCGTCGCCGCGCAGGACCTGCGCGCCGGCGGCCGCCAGAGCAATTCGCAATATCAGTTCACGCTCTGGAGCCCCGACCTTGCCGCGCTGCAGGAATGGGTGCCGAAGGTGCAGGATCGGGTGAAGACCATTCCCGGCGTCGTCGACGTCACCACCGACCGCGAGCAGGGCGGCTTGCAAGCCAATGTCATGATCGATCGTATGGCGGCCTCGCGGCTCGGCGTAAAAATTCAGGACATCGACAACGCGCTCAACAACGCCTACTCGCAGCGACAGATCTCGACGGTGTATGCCTCGCGCAACCAGTACCGCATCATTCTGGAAGCCGATCCGAAATACCTGCGCGACCCCAACGATTTATCACTGATTTACGTCAACGGCGGCGGCAATACGCAAGTGCCGCTGACCAGCGTCGCCCGCATCGAGCGATCAATCGCGCCGCTGGTCGTGAACCATCAGGGGCAATTCCCGTCGGTGACGATCACCTATAATCTCGCGGACGGCACGACCATCGACGAGGCGACTGTCGAGATCCAGCGTGCCGTCGCCGAATTGCACATGCCGGAGACGCTGCACGCCGATTTTGCCGGCGACGTGAAAGCCTTCCAGCAAAGCGCCGGCGCGCAACCGCTGTTGATACTCGCCGCGCTGGTCGCGGTCTATATCGTGCTCGGCGTGCTGTACGAGAGCCT
>JAFAQJ010000257.1 GCA_019246455.1 Pseudolabrys sp. | reverse complement strand
CTGCCCACGCACCCGTTCCAGTGTATCGCTATCGAAGCGCGGCAACATCAAAGCGAGTCGCAACAGATCGAAGGCTTCATCGCGGTGTTCGTTCAGCGTCCGCAAGCTGCCGTTGAAATAATCGCGACTGGCACTAAAGCCCAATTCGATCGCATGATTTTCAAGCCGCTCGTGAAAGGCAGCGCTGTTCAAGTCGCCGGCACCTTCGTCGAGCATGTTGGCTGTCAGGCTGGCCGTGCCGGACTTCTCAGCAGGATCCTGCACCGATCCGCCGTGAAACGAATAGTTCAAAGCGACCAGCGGGCCAGATTTGTCCTGCACCAGCCATGCCTCAATTCCCGAAGGGCTGACGATGCGCTCGATCGTCATGGCATGGGCTGCGCTCGAAAGTGCGAGCAAGACGGTGACGGCGCAGGCAGCCAGACGAATCATGATTTCTTCTCCGGCTGCGCTCCGGGCTGTCTCACCAGATAACCGGTCACCGAGCGCCGCCTGTCGAGCCAGATCCTGGCCGCCTCCTGAACCTGCGCGGCCGTCACCGCTTTGATGCGGTCCGGCCATTGACGCACGTCGTCGACAGTCGCGCCGGTGGTCAAGGCGCTGCCATACCAGCGCGCTAGCGACGCCTGGTTGTCGCGAGCATAGACTGCATCGGCGATCAACCTTGTCTTGGCGCGCTCGAGTTCTTCGGCGGAGACGCCCTTGTCGATCGTTTCCGCGATGACGCCATCGATCTCGGCCTCGAGTTGCGGAAGTGTGACGCCGGGGCGCGGCGCGCCATGCACGCCAAATTTCGTCATGTCGAGCGAACTGCCCTGATACCATGCGCCGGCGCTGACTGCGTCGCCCTTCTCCATCACCAGAGCGCGGTAAAGCCGGCTGTTCGAGCCCGTTCCGAGAATATGCGCCAGCACTTCGAGCGCTTCCGATTCGCCTTTCTTCGCGGTCGCGAATGACGGCACGAGGTATTCGCGGCTCAGACTCGGTTGCTCGACGCGTGGATCGGCCAGCGTCAGCGAGCGCACGGCAACCGGCGGCGGCTCTTGTGGCCTCTGGCGAGGCACTGCTTCGAAGCGTTTAGCCACCTTGCCATAAGTTTCCTCGGCCAGCGCGCGGGCGGCATCGGGCTCGACGTCACCGGCAATCACAACGACAGCATTATTTGGCCCGTAGAAGCGCTTGTAGAATTCGATCGCGTCGTCGCGGCTTAGCTGCTCCATCTCATGCCGCCACCCGATGACCGGACGGCCATACGGGTGATTGAGATACAGCGCGGCATCGATCTGCTCGCCGAGCCGTGCCCCGGGGTTGTTGCCGACGCGTTGATTTTGCTCTTCGAGGATGACATCGCGTTCCGGGAGGACGACATCGTCGGTGAGCACGAGGCCGGTCATTCGATCGGCTTCGAACTCCATCACTTTCTTGAGCTCGTCGGCCGGAACGCGCTGGTAGTAACCGGTGTAGTCACTCGACGTGAAGGCATTTTCCTGTCCACCGATCCTGCCGACGATACGCGAAAACAAACCGGCAGGATTTTTCGCCGTGCCCTTGAACATCAGGTGTTCGAGAAAATGCGCGAGACCGGATTTGCCTGGCGTCTCGTCAGCGGCGCCGACCTTGTACCAGATCATATGAGTGACGACGGGAGCCCGGTGATCCGGGATGACGACCAACTCGAGGCCGTTGGTGAAGACATGGTGCGCGATCGCTGCGTCGGTTGTTTGCGCCCGTAAGTTTGTTGGCGACACACCGCTAGCTAGCGCCAACAGCAGCGCAAAGGCCAGCCCGCGATCAAATATCATCATCCGCAAATGTGCTGCGCGTGCGATCGCAACGCCCTGGATACCGGGCTTAGCGCGAGTCGCCCTTCGATTCGAGGTAATCGATCGCCTTCGGTGGCGTTTTGTCCTCCCGGCCGAGCCCGTACGGCTGGGCGGGCGACGGCGTGCGGTAACCGGACGGCGGTTCGGTCAGATTGGCCCGCGGCGGCTCGCCAGTGAAAGGCGCCGTCTCGTTGTCGCCCTTGCCAAACAGCGAACTGAAAATGCCTTTACTACCCTCGCGGGGCGGTAGCGGCTTGCCGCTCACGTATTCAGGATTGTCCGTCCCTTGCGCGCGGGTATTCGAACGTCCGCCGGCCGCCAGCTCGTCGGGAGTTAATACCCGACCCTGATCGATGTGGGCGTCGCCGGTTTCACGTCCGTACATTTTTTTCTTCGCCGCCGCGGCTTTGAGTTCGCGCTCGCGTTTGACCTCGGGTTCGATCGGCCAATTCGGATCTTTGACAGCGGCCGCCGTTTCCGGTGGCGACAGCTTCTTGTTCTGCGGAATGACGAGCGGCGAACGCTCGCGATAATCGATGTTCGGACTGTTGTCGCGAAGACCAACGCCCTTCAGGATACTGCGAAGAATTTTGGTATCGGGAGCATCGTCCTCGTCGTCATCCTCCGCGCGCGCCGGCGCGGTGGCGAACAAGATGGACAACAAAACGGTGGCGCCGAGCGCCAGCAGGATCGGGTTCCGCAGTTCAAATCGCGACGCAATCAACGGCATCAGTTCGATTTCCCCCGAAGGATCAAAATCCCGATTTTGCCCGTGTGGCCAACTAGCGCGGCGATCAGGGCGCTTTTACGGCACGACCCCCGACCAGGGCTTCATATAGCAGGCCTAAAACCCCAGCAACGATAGCTACATCAGCGAGGTTAAAAACATACCAGTTGAACCGCCAATCCGGCGCGGAGACGTAAAACAGCACGAAATCGGCCACCCAGCCATAGGCTAGCCGGTCAATGGCATTGCCAATCGCTCCCCCGATGATCAGGCCAAGTGAAAGGGCTGTCAGCCGCGTCGTGGCTCGCGCCAGCCAAATCCAAAGAATCACGACGGCTAGCGCCTTGAACGTCAGTAGGGCCCATTGGCCGAGCGCGCCGTCCTGCTGGAACAAGCCGTAGCTGATGCCCTTATTGCGGGTCAGCACCAGATCGAGAAATGGCATCACATGCACTACGCCACGCGCGGCGAGGTCATAGACAAATAGCAGATAGGTCTTGCTGGCCTGGTCGACGGCGCAAGCCATCACCGCCGCCGCAATCCCGATGCGCGACAGTGGCCCTATCAGAAACGACGTCATTCTGCGGCGCGACGCATGGCGTCCCACTCGCGCAGTGCTTTGGCGTCGCGTGGCGTCACGTCGGGATATTTCGGATCGGTGCCGACGTCCGGGGAAATTTTCCACGACCGGGCGCACTTCTTGCCTTCGGCCAATTTCGTGACGACGGCAACGCCGGCGACGTCAGGCAGGCGGAACGCGCCGGCCGGACCCTCGCCCTCGACCAACATAGCCGCAGAGGTGATGCAGATTTCGGCGAGGTCCGCTGACACCACAGCGGCGAACAGCTCAGGATTGGAGATGTGCACCACCGGATGCGCCTCGAGGGAGGAGCCGATCTTCTTGTTAGCGCGTTCGATCTCCAGCGCGCCGGTGACGACGCGGCGAACGGTGCGGATTTTGCGCCAGGTCTCGGCCAACTGATCATCGCGCCACGCTGCCGGAATTTCCGGAAACAGTTCGAGATGGACCGACGCGGCATTTGCGCCGTAGCGCGACATCCATGATTCCTCGGCGGTGAAGCACAGCATCGGCGCGAGCCATGCCACCGTGCAGCGAAACAGATGATCGACCACCGTCAGACAGGCCTTGCGCTTCTGCGACGAGATCGGATCGCAGTAGAGCGTGTCCTTGCGAACGTCGAAGTAAAACGCCGACAAATCGGAGGTGAGGAAGACGGACAGCGCCGCGAAAATACGCTTGTAGTCGAATTCCCGGTACGCCTCGCGCACCAGCGCATCGAGCTCGGCAAGCCGGTGCAGCATGAGACGTTCCAGCTCCGGCATCTGCTCCAGCTTGACGCGCTCGTCTTCATGGAAGTGCGCGAGATTGCCGAGCATCCAGCGGATCGTGTTGCGCAGCTTGCGGTAAGTTTCGATCGTGTTCTTGAGAATTTCCGGGCCGATGCGCAGGTCGTCAGAATAGTCCGACGCGCACACCCACATGCGCAGGATGTCGGCGCCGGATTGCTTGATCACATCCTGCGGCACGACAACATTGCCGAGCGACTTCGACATCTTGCGGCCGTCCTCGGCCAGCACGAAACCGTGGGTGAGCACGATATCGAACGGCGCGCGCCCGCGCGTGCCGCAACTTTCGAGCAGCGAAGAATGGAACCAACCGCGATGCTGGTCCGAACCTTCGAGATACATCACGGTATCAGGACCGCCGTCGGCCTTGCGCTTGATGCCGGCGAGCTGCGGGAAGTTCTTGGGGTCCTCCAGCACAAAGGCATGGGTCGAGCCGGAGTCGAACCAAACGTCGAGAATGTCGTCGACCTTTTGCCACGGCTCGTTAGCGCGTTTACCGAGAAAGCGCTCCCGCGCGCCTTCTTTGTACCAGGCGTCGGCGCCTTCTTTGTCGAAGGCCTCGACGATACGCAATTCGACATCGGGGTCTTGCAGGATGTCGACCGAGCCGTCGCTTTTCTCCTGAATGAACACCGCGATCGGCACGCCCCAGGCGCGCTGACGCGAGATCACCCAGTCCGGCCGGCTCTCGATCATGCCGGTAATGCGGTTCTCGCCCTGCGGCGGCACCCAGGCCGTTGCCTTGATGCCCTTGAGGGCGCGGTCGCGCAGTGTGTCGTGTTCGCGATCGATATTTTTGTCCATCGCGATGAACCACTGCGGCGTGTTGCGGAAGATCACCGGCTTCTTTGAACGCCACGAATGCGGATATTGATGTTTGAGCCGGCCGCGCGCGATCAGCATCCCGGCCTCGATCAGCGCCTTGATCACCGCCTCGTTGGCGTCGCCCTTCTCGCCCTTGTCGTTGATAACGCGCTTGCCGGTGAAGCCCGACGCCTGCTCAGTGAAGGTTCCGTTTTCATCGACAGTGTAAGGAATGTTCGGATTGATGCCGCGCGCTTCGAGCGCGGCGCGGTTCGCGATCCACACTTCGAAGTCCTCGCGGCCATGGCCCGGCGCGGTGTGCACGAAACCGGTGCCCGCGTCGTCGGTGACGTGATCGCCGGCGAGGAGCGGAACGGCAAAGTCGTAGCCGTCCTTTGCTTTCAGCGGATGATCGCAAACGACTCCCGCAAGAACTTCAGCGGAAATGTCACCGAGGCGATCATAGGCGGCGACGCGCGCTTGCTTGAACACTTCACCGGCGAGGTTATCGGAGAGGATGAACAGGTCGCCGAATTTGGCCCAGTTCTCCGGCGCGGAGTCCGTCACCTTGTAGAGGCCGTATTTGATCTTGTTGGAATAGCTGATGGCGCGGTTACCCGGCAGCGTCCACGGCGTCGTGGTCCAGATGATAATGTGCGCCTTGCTCGGCAGACCGAACGCCGCGGCGACGTCCGATTTATTGTTGCCTTCGAGCGACACATCGCGGATCGGGAATTTCACCCACACCGTATCGCTCGTGTAATCCTCGTATTCAACTTCGGCTTCCGCGAGCGCGGTCTTCTCGACCACTGACCACATCACCGGCTTTGAGCCGCGGTACAAAGTGCCGTTGGCGGCGAATTTCATGAGTTCGCGCGCGATCTGCGCTTCCGCCGGAAAGCTCATCGTGGTGTAGGGATGCGACCAGTCGCCCTCGACGCCGAGCCGCTTGAACTCCTCGCGCTGGACGCCAAGCCAGTGCTCGGCGTAGGCCCGGCACTCCTGGCGGAACGCGATCATCGCCGCGGAGTTCTTGAGGTCCGGCTTCGGCTTGCCCTTCGAGCGGTAATTCTCTTCCTCGATCTTCCATTCGATCGGCAGGCCATGGCAATCCCAACCCGGCACATAGTTGGAGTCGAAACCCAGCATCTGCTGGCTACGCGTCACCACGTCCTTGAGAATCTTGTTGAGCGCGGTGCCGATATGGATGTTACCGTTCGCGTAAGGGGGCCCGTCATGCAGGATGAACTTCTCGCGCCCTTTCGCGGCAGCGCGCATCTCGCCGTAGATGTCCATGCCGGCCCAGCGCTTGAGGATTTCCGGCTCACGCTGCGGCAGCCCCGCGCGCATCGGGAAATCCGTCTGCGGCAGAAAAAGAGTCTCGCTGTAATCTCGGGTGGGCGCGGTCATGGATTGATCCGGAAAACGACGGCGACGAAATCGGCGGTTCCCGGACTTCCGCCGATCAGGATCAGGCGGAAGCCGGGCCGATAATCGGGATCGACCCAATCGATATTGCGATAAAATCGCGCGTCGCCATGCCGAATTCCTATCATTGTCGCCTGGATTGCGCCAGTCCCGCCCGTGGGGATCAATCGGCTAGATGCCGCCGAGGTTAGGAAATACTCCAGCGGAGCGCGCCAAAATCTCACGTGCACGCGCGCTGTCCCCCGCCATGCGGAGCCTGAGTTCATCAACATCGTCGAACTTCTGCTCGGGCCTGATCCAGCCGATGAACGCAACATCGAGGTGCCGACCGTAGAGTTCGCCGTCGAAGTCGAACAGATAAACCTCGAGCAATGGCGCGCCGTTGTCGAAGGTCGGGCGCCGGCCAAAGCTCGCCACGCCATCGACCCGTTTGCCATCGACCGCGGCCCGCACTGCGTAGACACCATGCTTGAGCGCGCAGGACGGGTCGAGCCGCATGTTGGCGGTCGGGAATCCAAGCGCGCGGCCGCGCTTCTCGCCGTGGATCACCTCGCCCGAAACGAACCAGGGCGCGCCAAGCAGTTCCGCCGCTTCGACGACCTTGCCGGCCGCCAGCGCCGTGCGGATCGCGCCGGACGAAACCGGACGGCCCTCGTCTTCGAGCGGCGGCACGACGTCGACCGAAAATCCATGACGCGCGCCCTGCGCACGCAGAAAATCCGGAGACCCACCACGGTTTTTTCCGAAGTGGAAATCGAATCCGATTGCCGCGCCGCCGATTTCGAAACGCTCGACCAGAATCTTCGTGATGAAGTCTTCCGCCGGCGTGGCGGCGAGCGCCGCGTCGAATGTCATGACGATTGCGCCATCGAGCCCGCGCGCGGCAAGCAGCCGCAGCTTCGAACGCTCGTCGCTTAGTTGAAACAACGGCTCCTGTGGCCGGAGAAAAAGCCGCGGATGCGGCGCAAAGGTCAACGCTGCCACGGGGCGACGTAAATCATGCGCTTTCTTTTGCGCCGCAGCGATGACAGCGCGGTGGCCACGATGAACCCCGTCAAAATTTCCAATGGCGACAACCGCCCCTTTCAGGCGCGGATCGCCGTTGTCTCTGGCGATCACGAAACATCCCTTGGATTGTCCGGTTTGATTCATTGAACTGACAAAATCGGCTGGTACGGCGGGCGGACCCTGCTGGTTCGGAACCTTTGCGTCAAGCAAAGCACGCGCCGTTAACCAGTTGTTAGGTAGCGGTACCGGTTAACCGCTTGTTCAAGCGAGGCTGCTAGGTTTCGCCGCTCTTTGGTTGTGTTCCCAGCGTTCGGGTTGCGTCCACACTTGCCGGATTGAGAGAGCCATGACCTCCCACACGTCAATGCCAGTGCTCGTCGTTGACGACTACAACACGATGATCCGCATCATCCGTAATTTGCTTCGCCAGCTAGGCTTCGAGCAAATCGACGACGCCAGCGACGGCACTACGGCGCTGGCGAAAATGCGGGAACGCAAATACGGGCTCGTTATCTCCGACTGGAACATGGAGCCGATGACCGGCTACGAGCTGTTGCAGCGCGTGCGGTCGGACCCGTCGCTTTATTCGACGCCATTCATCATGGTGACGGCGGAATCCAAGACCGAAAACGTGATCGCGGCCAAGAAGGCCGGCGTCAATAACTACATCGTGAAGCCGTTCAACGCGCAAACCCTCAAGACCAAGATCGACGCGGTCTTCGCCGACATGCCGCCAACGCCCTCGCCGCAGGCGGCGTAGGCTCACCACACCAGCTTTCGCATTACCGCCTTCGGAGCTTTTCCAGCCGACGCGAAGATGTCGCGCAACGTGCGCGCGTCCGGATTATCGCGGCCGCCGAGCTCTTCGGCGTGAATGCCCGCAGTCAGGAACAGACAATCGATACCGAAATCATGCGCGCCTTTGACATCGGTACGCACAGAGTCGCCGATCGCTAAAACACGATTGCTCGGCTCCGCGCCGGCAAGACCGTGCGCCTGCTCATAAATCGGCCGATGTGGCTTGCCTGCGTAGAGCACCTCGCCACCCATTTCGGCATAGACATCGGCAATGGCGCCGGCGCAATAGACCAGCCGGTCGCCGCGTTCGACCACCACATCGGGATTGGCGCACACCATGAACATGCGCCGCTTCAACATCGTGTCAAGCCTGCTCTGGTAATCGCCGGGCTTCTCCAGCTCGTCGTCGAATAGCCCGGAGCAAACGACGTAGTCGGCGCACTCAAGCGAAGCAAAGCGGACGCCAAGTCCGGTAAAGATCGCGCGGTCCCGCTCGGGACCGATATGAAAAAGACTTTCACCCGAGCGCGATTGGATTACCGCGCGCGTGACGTCACCGGACGAGACGACGCTATCGTAGGCCTGCGGCGGCACACCGAAGTCTGTGATCTGGTGAACGACCGAATCCCTTGGACGCGGCGCATTGGTGATGAGCACGACACGGCCGCCGCGCGCGCGGAATTTCATCAAGGCATCGCAAGCGTCCCGATGCGCCGTGATGCCATTGTGGATGACGCCCCAGACATCTGACAAAATCACGTCGTAAGCGCCGGCCAGCGCAGAAAAATGCGCGATAAATTCAACAGCGGAGCCGCTCATGCAGCAGGCGCTGTCGCGGCGGTTTCCGAATCCGGTTTGACGCTTTCACCGCCGAGCGCTTCGGCGCGTACGGGCCGCGGCGGTGAGAACAGGAAGCCCTGGGCGCACCGAACATCATAGTCGAGCAGATCGCCCTCCATGTTTTCGCTCTCGATGCGCTCGGCGACGAGATCGATTCCGTTGCGCGCCAGAAGGTCGGCGAGGTCTTCGGGATGGATGTCGCTCTGCGCGCCGGTCGCGCGATTGAGCAAGAGCTTCGCCGGCACCTTCATGAACTTGAAGGCGCGATCGGCAAGCTCCTTCGGCTCCATGCGCAGATCGGCCACATGGTCGAGCGAGAAACGGAAGCCGCGCTCGGCCAGCGACGAAAGCGCCTCATGCTCAATCGGGCCGAACTCGCGATAGGCGGCCTGCGAGAATTCGAACATCAGCGAGGAGCCGAGCGCCCGGTTGGCTTCGGCGAATTCGAGAAACTGCTGAAAGGCCACCGGGTCGGTCAACGTTGCCGCGCTGATGTTGCAGAACAGCCCGACGTCCCGGTTCTTGAGTTGCAAGCGCCGCACGACCTGCACGCAGCGGAACAACAGAACATTGTCGATCTTCGGCATCAAGCCGGCGCCTTCAGCAAATTCAATGAAATCCGCCGCCGGAACGATTTCGCCGTCTTCGGTGCGCAGCCGCGACACCGCCTCGTAGAAGCGCACCTTGCGCTGCGGCAATGTGACGATCGGCTGCAAATAGAGATCGATGCGATTGCCGTCGATCGCGCTCGAAATAACGTTGCCAATGCTTTCGCGCGTCAGGCCCAAAAACTGTCGCACACCGGACGCCGCCGGCATCACGGGCGGCATGCCCGCAGAAGGTTCGGCGACCGTGCCAGGCGCGGGCATCGATCGTTGCTCGGCGGCCGTCTCGGCGACCAAGGTCGGCACAGCGGGGGAACCGCTGCTACCGCCGCGCTTGTACAGATCGGTTTCGTGCGCGGCGACGGTTTCGGCGAGCTGTTTGACGAGGCCACCAAGTTCGCCGAGCTCGGCGGCGATCGGATCGGTGGCGCCGCGGGCGCGGCCGACTGCGGTTTCGACGCGCGATTCCATGGCGTTGAGGCGGCGTGCCATCTCGCCGACCTGGCGCGCGAGATCGCCGGTGCCGCGCGACAGATCGGCGATTTGATCGCCGATCTCGCGGCGGTCGCGCAACCGCATCATCACCGAATTGAATAAAGCCATTGCCGTCAATGCAGTAACGCCGCAGACCGCGGAAATCGCAGCACTGAATTTGAACGTCAGAAAGAGGACGGCGGCGATCGAGCCCGCGATGAGCGCCATACATATTGCGATGAAGATCGCGCTGATGCGTACCATAGGGGTCCTGAGCAGCGATTCGCGGCAGCGAGCAACAATGTTCATGAGGGAGCGCGTCAGCGCAACCTCAAACGCCTGATATGATAGCACTATTAGGCGTTATGCGCAGATTCTTGCGCCTGTCCGACGCCTTGAGGGAACCGCGAAAGCGTGCCGAAACGACCGATACATCGCCGCGTTGTTCGCGAGCTCGCCGATTGTCCCGGCCGGACATTCGCGTTGTTCGTCGGAATTCACGCGCTGGTCTGGACCGTTCTGCCGAGCGTGCTCTATTTCAACCTGCCGCTCGACCTAGTCGAGGCTTTGACCTACGGACGCGAGTGGCAACTCGGTTACGACAAGTTGCCGCCGCTGCCGTGGTGGATGGTTGAGGCGGTCTATCGCACCGTCGGGCACGACTTCGCCTACTACCTGCTCGCCCAGATCGCCGTCTTGGCCGCCTTTGGCCTGGTCTATGCCACTGGACGTCCGCTGGCCGGGGCGCTTGGCGCGCTCGTTGCCGTTTTGATCGTCGACGGCCTGCACTACTTCAATTTCACCGCTGCCAAATTCAACCACGACGTGATCCAGCTGCCGTTCTGGGCGCTGGCCGGCTTCGCCTTCCATCGCGCGCTTCGTCGAGGCCATATCGGCCACTGGCTGTTGCTCGGGCTCGCGATCGGCATTTCGCTATGGGCGAAATATTTTGTCGTCGTGCTCGTCGCGCCGATGATCGCCTTCATGGTCGTCGACGCGAACGCGCGGCGGCATTGGTTAACGCCTGGTCCCTACGTCGCGGTTGCGCTCGGCCTCCTGGTGATGGCGCCGCATCTTTACTGGCTGGTGCAGGCTGACTTCCTGCCTTTCGCTTACGCCGAACATCGCGCGGCGGAATCTCGTGGGCTGATCGATCACCTTTGGCATCCGCTGCAATTCGCGCTCGGCCAACTGGCGTTCGTGTTGCCGGCCCTAGCGATCGCCGCGGCTTACGTCTACGAGCCCGGGAAAAAGCGCGGGGCGAAGATCGATGGCAACGCCTTCGACCGCCGCATCATCGCGCTGCTCGCCTTCGGGCCGTTCGTCACCGTGATCGGGTTAGCGCTCGTCACCGGGCGCGGCGCGATCGCGATGTGGGGCTATCCGCTGTGGCTGTTTCTGGGACTCTACATCGTGATCTGGGCGCGGCGCATCCTCACCGACATACGCCTCACGCGCGTCGCCGTGACCTGGGGCATCGTGTTCGCGCTGTTCGCGGTCGTGTTCGCCGCAAGCTACGCGGTGATGCCGCGTTTCGATCATCGCTATCGCGCCGTGTTCTATCCCGGCGACAGACTTGCCGAGCAAATCACCGACGGCTTTCGCGTCGCCACTGGCCAGCGGCTGGCTTACGTGATTGCCGGCATGTTCGAGGGCGGCAACATCGCGCACTATTCGAGCGACCATCCGCGTGTGCTGATCGACGGCAAACTGGAGCGCACGCCCTGGATTTCACTTACCGATGTGAAGAAGCGCGGCGCGGTGATCGCCTGGGAGGCCGGCGATTTGCGCACCATCCCGCCGCAGTTCAGCGCTTATGCGGCGAATGCCGTCGTGCAGCCACCGATCCGGCTGCCTTATCGGTACGGCGACGGTTTCCTCAGTGCCGGCTGGGCGATCGTCAAGCCGGCGCCGTAGAGGCGTTGACCGCCAATTGCGCAGCAAACGCCCGCTTGTAGGCGGGCCGCGCTTCGCCGCGCGCGACATAGTTGGCGAGGTTCGGAAACTCGTCCAGAATTCCCGACGAGCGCAACCGCTTCAGCACCTCGACCATCATCAGGTCGCCCGCGCTGAATGCGCCATCGAGCCAGTCGGCATCGCCCAGGCGAGCGGACAATTGTTTCAGCCGCGCGCGGACGCGGTCCGTGACCAGCGGCAGGCGATCTTTCGCCCAAGGCTTGTCGGCCTCGAAGATCTTGGCGGTGACGAGTTCGAGGATCGGCGGCTCGACCGTATTGAGCGCGGCAAACATCCATGCAACTGCGCGAGCCCGCGCATT
>JAFAQJ010000254.1 GCA_019246455.1 Pseudolabrys sp. | reverse complement strand
CGTTCTCAGAGCTGAAGCCGAGACTGCGATGACGTTTCGGACCACACCGGCCAAGGTGCTGGCGATCGCACCGAAGCGAACGCCGTTCGCCACCCGGGCACTGGTTCGAACCAAGGCTATCGCCGCGACGGTCGTTCCGCCGATCGTGGTGCTCGCCATCATCCTCGGCGTTTGGGAGCTGCTCTGCCGCAAGGCCGGCGCGACGCTGCCGCCGCCCACCAAAGTGTGGAAGGACACCAAGGAGCTGATCTTCGACCCGTTCTTCGATCGCGGCGGTCTCGATAAAGGCCTGTTCTGGCATCTGTCGGCGAGCTTGCAGCGCGTCGCCATGGGCTACGCGATGGCGGCCGTCGTCGGCGTCGCGCTCGGCACGCTGGTCGGGCAATCGATGTGGGCGATGCGCGGGCTCGATCCGATCTTCCAGGTGCTGCGCACCGTGCCGCCGCTCGCCTGGCTGCCGCTGTCGCTCGCCGCATTCCGCCAGGGCCAACCTTCGGCGATCTTTGTGATCTTCATCACCTCGATCTGGCCGATCATCATCAATACCGCGGTCGGCATCCGCAACATCCCGCAGGACTATCGCAACGTTGCCGCGGTGCTCCGCCTCAACCCGGTCGAGTTCTTCGTCAAGATCATGGTGCCGTCGGCGGCGCCCTACATCTTCACCGGTCTACGGATCGGTATCGGCTTGTCGTGGCTCGCGATCGTCGCAGCGGAAATGCTGATTGGCGGTGTCGGCATTGGCTTCTTCATCTGGGACGCTTGGAACTCATCCCACATCTCCGAAATCATCCTGGCGCTGATTTATGTCGGCTTGGTCGGTTTCGTTCTCGACCGCATCGTCGCCGCCATCGCCTCGATGGTTACGCGTGGCACAGCCGCGAACTGAAGGAACGGAAAACATGACGAGCTATTGCAAAATCGATCACGTCTCCAAGACCTTCAAGCGCGGCAACATCGAGTCGAACGTGCTCAAGAACATCACGCTCGAAGTCGCCAAAGGCGAATACGTATCGATCATTGGACATTCCGGCTGCGGGAAGTCGACCTTGCTCAACATTGTTGCCGGTCTCGTGCCGGCGACCGAAGGCGGCGTACTGCTCGAAGGCCGCCAGGTCGACGAGCCGGGACCGGACCGCGCCGTCGTGTCCAGAACCACAGTCTGCTGCCGTGGCTCACCGTGTACGACAATGTACGCCTCGCGGTCGACAAGGTGTTCTCTTCGACCAAGCCCCGCGCCGAACGCGATGCCTGGACCATGCACAATCTCGGCCTCGTTCAGATGACGCATGCCAAAGACAAGCGGCCGGCCGAAATTTCCGGCGGCATGAAGCAGCGCGTCGGTATCGCGCGGGCGCTCGCGATGGAGCCCAAGGTGCTTTTGCTCGACGAGCCGTTCGGTGCACTCGATGCGCTGACCCGCGCGCATCTTCAGGATTCGGTGATGGCGCTGCATCAGAAGCTTGGCAACACCGTGATGATGATTACGCACGATGTCGATGAGGCCGTGCTGCTGTCGGATCGCATTGTGATGATGACGAATGGCCCGTCGGCGCAGATCGGCGAAATCCTTGATGTGCCCTTGGCGCGGCCCCGCAAACGCCTCGAGTTGGCCGGCAACGCCGCCTATCTCAAGTGCCGTCAGCGCGTCCTTGAGTTTCTCTACGAGCGGCATCGTTTCGTCGAAGCCGCGTAAGGGAGAACGCAAATGACTCCACAACAGATCGATCTCGTGCAGCAAAGCTTCGCCAAGGTCACGCCGATCTCCGATCAGGCCGCGACGTTGTTCTACGGCCGGCTGTTCGAGATCGCACCTGAAGTGAAGGCGATGTTTCCTGCCGACATGGCCGAGCAGCGCAAGAAGCTAATGGCGACGCTCAGCGTGGTCGTGAATGGGCTGACCAAGCTCGACACCATCCTTCCGGCTGCGAGCGGGCTCGCCAAGAAACACGTGGGCTATGGCGTAAAGCCCGCGCATTACACACCAGTCGGCGCTGCGCTGTTGTGGACGTTGGAGCAGGGGCTTGGCCCCGCGTGGACGCCGCAGCTCAAAGATGCGTGGACGGCGGCGTACACGACTCTGTCCGGTTTTATGATCGAGGAAGCTTACGGGCGCGGCGCGGCCGCGTGATCGATTGATGCCCCGCAATGGCGCGGGTTTTTTCCGCAACGGTGCGGTCGGATTCGAAGCGAATTTCGGAGACCGCTGATGAGCGAACCGCTCGTCGTCATTGGTAATGGAATGGCTGCGATGCGGCTCATCGAGGAGCTCGGCCGCCGCGCGCTCGGTCGCTACGCCATTGCCGTGGTCGGGCAGGAGCCGCACCTCGCCTATAACCGCGTGTTGCTCTCGTCGGTTCTCGCTCAGGAAGTCTCGCGTAACGACATCGAGCTTCGGTCTGCCGCATGGTGGAGCGACCGAGGCGTGACGCTGCTCACCGGCCAGAGCGCGGTTGCGATTGACCCCGCGATCCGTCGCGTGAGGCTGGCGAGCGGCGCCACGCTGCCATTCACGAAGCTGGTGCTTGCGACCGGTTCGCGCGCCATTCGCCTCAATGTGCCCGGCATGGGCTTGCCCGGCGTTGTGACCTTCCGCGATCTCGGCGACGTCGCGGCGATTGAGAAGGCCGCGACGGTCCGCAAGAAAGCCGTGGTGATCGGCGGCGGGTTGCTCGGCCTTGAGGCCGCCTATGGCCTCGCCAAGGCCGGGCTCGACGTGGCTGTCGTGCATTTGATGGACCGGCTGATGGAA
>JAFAQJ010000081.1 GCA_019246455.1 Pseudolabrys sp. | reverse complement strand
CGTTCTCGGCCACCAGCCGGTCGAGGCCGGGCTCGTAAATTGGGATGCGCCCGGCCCGCAGCGCCGCCAGCCTGGCCTGATCCGTCTCGACCAGCGCCACTTCGACGCCGAGATCGGCAAAGCACGCCCCGGAAACGAGGCCGACATAGCCGGTGCCGATCATCGCAACGCGCATCGCGTCAAGCCGATATGGTTAACGATTTCCGACCGCCGCGGCCGGGCGCGCCTCCATAGCAGACGCCGCCGCCGCTTGCGAGCAGATGGCCGGACTTTCTGCGATGCCGTAAACGCGGCGGAAACCCATACTGCGGCATAACTGCTTCATGACGGGACAGACCAAGCTCTATACGCATGACGGGCGCGTCGACTGGGTCGACTACGCTAAGGGCTTCTGCATCTGTTTCGTCGTCATGATGCACTCGACTCTCGGCGTCGAGGCGCTCGGCGACGAGAATGGCTGGCTGCATCCGGTCGTCGAGTTCGCGCGTCCGTTCCGCATGCCGGACTTCTTCATGATCTCCGGCCTGTTCCTGGCTCTAGTGGTCGACCGCGATTGGCGCACCTATCTCGACCGCAAGGTCGTGCACTTCGCGTATTTCTACGTCTTGTGGATGACGATCCAGTTTGGCGTGAAGGCGCCGGGTCTCATTGCGCAACACGGAACGCACGACGTCATCAAGCTCTATTTCCTCTCCTACATCGAGCCGTTCGGCACGCTGTGGTTCATTTATCTTCTGCCGATCTTCTTCGTATTCGTGAAGGCGACGCAGCGCGTGCCGGTCGTGGTGATCTGGCTATTCGGCGCCGCGCTCGAGATGTGGCACCTCGACACCGGCTGGACTGTGCCGGACGAATTCGCCGCGCGCTTCGTCTATTTCTACACCGGCTACATCCTCGCCCCGCATATCTTCCGCGTGGCGAAGCGCGTGCAGAACAATCCATGGAGCGGCGTGCTGCTGCTTGCCCTGTGGGCGCCGGGCAACTGGATCATGGTGAAGCTCGGTTATTCGCAATTGCCGGGCGTGTCGCTCGCGCTGGGCCTCGTGGGTGCCGCGGCGGTTGTGCGGCTCGCTGCTTTGCTCTCGCTCTCCAGCCTGTTCGCGCCGCTGCGCTATTGCGGCAAGCATTCGCTCGTCATCTATCTGTCGTTCTTCCTGCCGATGGCGGCGACCCGCACCTTGCTCGTCAAGACGCAGGTCATCTCCGACGTCGGCACCATTTCGGCGATCGTCACCGTCATGGGCGTGGTCGTGCCGCTGATGATGTTCTGGGCGGTGCGCCACACCCGCTTGAGGTTCCTCTACGAGCGACCCGCAGCATTCTGGCTGACCGCACCCAAGAGCCGACCCGCGGCGATGCAGCCCGCGGAATAATACACAGCGCGCTTCGCCCGCATTGATAAAGCGGCACGCCCGGCCCACATTCGGGCCATGCCTCCTGTCAAGACTGCCGCCGCCAAAGCCAAAAAACCTGCGCCTGCTGCCGCCGGTGGCGTGAAGAAGGGCGACCACGTCTTTCTGGTCGACGGGTCCGGCTACATCTTCCGCGCCTATCACGCCATCCGGTTCGAGCCACGCACGCCCGAGGGCGTCCACGTCAACGCGGTCTACGGCTTTTGCGCGATGCTGTGGAAGCTGCTCAAGGAAATGCCGGCCGACAACAGGCCGACCCATCTCGCGGTAGTCTTCGACAAGTCGGAGAAGACGTTCCGCACCGAGATGTACAAGGAGTACAAGGCGCACCGGCCACCCCCGCCGGACGATCTCATTCCGCAGTTCCCCCTGATCCGCGATGCGGTGCGCGCGTTCCAGATCCCATGCCTCGAACAGGCCGGCTATGAGGCCGACGACCTAATCGCGACCTATGCGCGGATTGCCTGCGAGGCTGGCGCGACCGCGACCATCGTGTCGTCCGACAAGGACCTGATGCAGCTCGTGAACGACTGCGTCGTTATGTACGACACCATGAAAGACGCGCGGATCGGCATCGAGCAGGTCATCGAGAAATTCGGCGTCGGCCCCGACAAGGTGATCGAAGTGCAATCGCTGATCGGCGATTCATCCGACAACGTGCCAGGCGTGCCCGGCATCGGGCCCAAGACGGCGGCCGAACTCATCAGGACCTACGGCGATCTCGAAACCGTGTTGTTGCGCGCCGGCGAGATTAAGCAGGAGAAGCGTCGCCAATCGTTGATTGACCACGCCGAGGCCGCGCGCATCTCCAAGAAACTCGTCACCCTCGATCAAGACGTGCCGCTCGACACGCCGATTAGCGATCTCACGGTGCACGAGCCGGACTACAAGAATCTCGTCGCCTTCCTCAAGAAGATGGGTTTCAAGACCCTGACGCAGCGCGTGGCCGACGAAGGTCACGTCGATGCGACGCAGGTCGAAGCGAACGCCGAACCGATGCGGCGCAAGCCGGCAAAGTCAGCGCCGGTCGGCGACTTTACGGGGGACCTGTTCCCCGAGCCGCCGAAGAAGATGCCAGGCCCCAAGAAAGGCGAAGACATTGCGCTGACGCCGATTTCCTTGTCGGTGAAACGCATCGAGGCGCTGCGCGCAGCGAAGATCGACGCCAAGAAATATGAGACGATCGGCTCGCTCGATCTGCTTAAGCACTGGATCGCGCGAGCGCATCACACCGGCGTGCTCGCGATCAAGACCGAAACAGTCACGCTCGACCCGATGCAAACGCCGTTGTGTGGCATCGCGCTCGCGGTCGGCGTCAATGAAGCGGCTTATCTGCCGCTCGGCCACCGCGAGGCGAGCGAAGGCGAAACATCCGGCCTGTTCGCTGCCAAACTATGCGACGGACAAATTACCGAACACGCCGCCCTCGATGCCCTGAAATCGACCCTGGAGGACCAAAGCGTCATCAAGATCGGCCATGATATCAAACGCGACATTCTCGTACTGGCGCGGCGCGGCGTCCGGCTCGGCGCGGCGGATGACACGATGCTAATGTCATACGTGCTCGACGCCGGCAAAGGCGCGCACGACATGGACGCGGTGGCGACGCGCTATCTCGGCCGCAGCCCGTCGCGCTTCAACGAGGTCAAGAATAAAGACAAGGCCTGGTTCACGCCGGAGGCGACACCGATCGCGCGTACGGCCACCTATGCCGCCGAGGACGCCGACGTGACGCTGCGGCTGTGGCAGGCACTCAAACCGCGGATGGCGGCTGAGCACGTCACTCACGTCTACGAGACGCTTGAGCGGCCGATGCCCCGCGTGCTCGCCCATATGGAAGAGCGCGGCATCTCGATCGATCAAGGCGTGCTGGCGCGGCTGTCGAACGAGTTCGGCAAGAAGCAGGTGGCGCTCGAAGCCGATATCAACAAGATCGCCGGCACGCAGGTGAACCCGGGCTCGCCCAAGCAGCTCGGCGACATTCTGTTCGGCAAAATGGGGCTGCCGGGTGGCACCAAGACCCGTACCGGACAGTGGTCAACCAGCGCGCGCGAGCTCGAGGAGCTCGCCGAGCAGGGCCACAAATTGCCGCGCGCCATTCTCGACTGGCGGCAGGTTTCAAAGCTGCGCTCGACCTACACCGAGGCGATTCCCGGTTATCTCAATCCACAAACGCAGCGCGTACACACGTCGTACGCGCTCGCTGCGACGTCGACCGGTCGCCTGTCGTCATCCGAACCGAACCTGCAGAACATCCCGATCCGCACCGAGGAAGGCCGCAAGATTCGTCGCGCCTTCATCGCCGCGCCGGGAATGAAGCTGGTCTCAGCGGATTATTCGCAGATCGAACTACGGCTCCTGTCCGAGGTCGCCAACGTCCCGACCTTGCGCCAGGCATTCCAGGACGGCACCGACATTCACGCGATGACTGCGTCCGAAATGTTCGGCGTGCCGGTCAAAGGCATGCCGGCCGAGATCCGACGCCGCGCCAAGGCGATCAACTTCGGCATCATCTACGGCATCTCGGCGTTCGGCCTCGCCAACCAGCTCAGCATCGATTCCAAGGAAGCTGGCGCCTATATCCGGAAATATTTCGAGCGGTTCCCCGGCATTCGCGATTACATGGACGAGACGCGGGAATACTGCCGCACGCACGGCTATGTGCTCACGCTATTCGGCCGCAAGTGCCATTATCCTGACATTAAGGCGTCGAACCCGTCGATCCGCTCGTTCAACGAGCGCGCCGCAATCAATGCGCGGCTGCAAGGCTCTGCCGCCGACATCATCCGCCGCGCCATGATCCGTGTCGAAGGCGCGCTGGAAAAATCGAAGCTCAATGCGCGCATGCTGCTTCAGGTGCATGACGAGCTGATCTTCGAGGTGCCGGACAACGAGGTCGAGAAGACTTTGCCGGTCGTCACGAAAGTGATGGCGGAAGCGCCGGAACCGGCCGTGAAGCTCCATGTGCCGTTGCAGGTCGATGCCCGCGCCGCCGGCAACTGGGACGAAGCCCACTAGCGCCTGAATTTCCGCGGGCTCTTAACAAGTCCTTAAAGCCCGGCGCCGCACCATGCCCGGCATGGACGCGGCCCTCGAACGCATCAATCTCGGCCTGACCAATATCGTGAGCCACCTGTTCAAGGTGCTGTTCTCGCCGGGCTCTGAATTTTCGCTGACCTCGCTCGGCTGCGCGCTGTTGATGGCGGCGGGCTTCGTCGCGTTCCGCCGCCTGAAGAAATGCCGGCGCCTGCGGCTGCGCATGATGATACGCGCGCTGTTTCCGCGCCGGATCCTCAATCACGATTCAACAATTGTCGATCTCGGCTATTTCCTGTTCAACACATTCGTCTATGCCGGAATCTTCGGCTTTGCCGCGGTGTCATACCAATTCCTGACCAACGGTGTGTTGCAAGGCTTGGTGGCGGTGGCCGGCCCAGTAAAGCCGTCGGCGTTCCCCGAATTTGCGCAGCGCTCGGTCATCACCGTGATGCTGTTTTTCGCCTACGAGTTCGGCTACTGGCTCGATCATTATCTCAAGCACCGCATTCCCGTGCTGTGGGAGCTGCACAAGGTCCATCACACCGCCGAGGTGCTGACCCCCCTCACGAGCTTCCGCATGCACCCGCTCGACACGCTGGTGTTCGGCAACATCCTCGCGGTGACGGCGGCGATCACCAACGGCGTCGGCGCCTATTGGTTCGGCGACGTGACTTACCAATACGCATTGTCAGGCACCAACATCATTCTGGTCGCGTTTATCCATCTCTACGTGCATCTTCAGCACACGCATATGTGGATCGCGTTCCGCGGCGCGCTCGGCCGCATTTTCGTCAGCCCGGCGCATCATCAAATTCATCACTCGACCAACCCGATCCACTTCAACAAGAATCTCGGCAGCTGCCTCGCGGTCTGGGACTGGATGTTCGGCACGCTGCACATTCCGGCCAAGGAGCGCGAGAAACTGACCTATGGCGTTGAGCCCGCCTATCCGGACGCGCACACCATCACCGGCGAATTCATTGCACCGTTCGGCCGCGCCTTCATGGTGATCCTCAACTGGTTGCGCGGGCGGCCCGCGGCCGAACCAGCGCCGCAGACGACGCCGCGCTGAGGGCGGCTACTTCTTCTTTTTCTTCTTCCCGTTCTTGCCGGCCTTGGGCTCTTTGCTGTCGCGGTCCGGCAGCACGGCAATCGCCTCGATCTCGAACAGGGCACCGGGCCGCGCCAACGCCGGCACGCCGATTGTGGTCGAGGCCGGCGGTGCCTTGGTGTTGAGATATTGATCGCGGATCTCGCGAAACGTCGCGATGTTGGCGGCGATGTCGACTACGTAATTGTTGATCTTGACGAGGTTGCTCCATTTCGCGCCAGCCGCCTTCAATACCAGCCCCATGTTGTGAAACGCCTGGATGCACTGGGCGCGGAAATCGTTTGGCGCGCCGACCAATTTGTTCTCGAGATCGAGGCCGAGCTGTCCGGCGAAATAGACCGTGCGCAAGCGCTTGCCGCCCGTCTCGACGACGTAGCTGTAGCCCGGCGGCGGCGCGAGCGTCTTCGGATTGGAAAAGCGGACCTTCATTTATCCCCTCCCTGCTTTCTTCGGGCGCCGCCTGGCTGTGGCGTGCTGCATCAGCCCCAGCCGATCGCCCAGCCATTTGGTTGTCGGCGCTTGAATGAGAATTGTCATCAGGATCGCGATGAACGTCACAGAGGCGATTACCTGCGCGCCCGGCGCTTTCATGCCGAGTAGCAGGCCCGCGAGCGCCGCCGGAATGACGCCGGTTTCGCGGGTCCAACACATGAACAGCATCTCGTTGACGCTCCAGTTGGCGCGCCGGTCCGGCAGGCAGCAGGCGAACACCGTCACCGGCCGCGCCACCAGCATGAACAATAGGACAACCACGACCCCACCGACCCAGTATTGGACCATTAGATGGAAATCGACCTGCGCGCCGAGCAAGATAAAAATGAACAGCCGCATGATAAAGGCTGTCGTCGCGACAAAATGATCGAGATTGTGCTGCTGCCGCCCGCTCATCGCGAAGCCGAATGCATCCTTGTTGCCCACCACGATGCCGA
>JAFAQJ010000067.1 GCA_019246455.1 Pseudolabrys sp. | reverse complement strand
GTGACGACGCGCTCCGGCGTCTCGACGCCCTTGGAAATGACGGCCTGAGTCTCGTCCTGCATCTGAACGGTGACCGGACGCATGCTGGCGGTGTTGTCGTCTTTCACGACGTAAACGAAAGTGCCATTCGGTCCGCGCTGCACCGCGCCCGTCGGCACCACCACAACCTGCGACAAGGTGTTGATCAACAGCCGCACGTTGACGAACTGTCCGGGCCAAAGCGCGATATTGGTGTTGGGAAATTCGGCCTTGAGCTGCACCGTGCCGGTCGTTTGATCGACCTGATTATTGATGACGGTCAGTAATCCAGAATCGATCACGGCGTCATTGTCCGAGCGCAGCGCATCGACCTTGAGCGGCGTCTTGGCGAAAGCGGCATTGACTTGGTCGAGATTCTGCTGCGGCAAGTTGAACAGCACCGAGATCGGCCTGATCTGCGTCAGCATCACGATGCCAGTCGCGTCGGAGGCGTGGATAATGTTGCCTTCATCGACCTGGCGGATCCCGGTGCGACCGTCGATCGGCGCGACGATGGTGGTGTAACCCAAGGTCGCCGCCGCGCTGTCGATCGCGGCCTGATCGGACTTCACCAGCGCTTCGAGCTGCGCGACCAATGCGCGCTGGGTGTCGGCCTGCTGGCGATTGATCGAGTTTGTCGCGGCAAGACGCTCGTAGCGGTCGAGATCGATGCGCGCGTTGGCGAGCTGCGCCTCGTCTTGCGCCTTCTTGGCAACCGCCTGATCAAGCGCAGCCTTGAAGGTCACTGGGTCGATCCGGGCAATCACGTCGCCTTTCTTGACGTCGTCGCCTTCCTTGAAGTTGACACTGAGCAACTTGCCGTCGACCTGCGAGCGGACAGTCACGGTATTGAGTGCTTTCGTGGTGCCGACAGCATCGAGATAGACCGGAACGTCGGCGCGCTTGGCCTCGGCCACGAGCACAGGGACCGGGCCGGTGTCGGCGGCAAAGCGCCCGCGCGCGGCGCGATTTTGTTGGCTCGCCGGCGCGAAAGCCCAGTAGAGCGCGCCGGCAATGGCGAGCAACACCACCACAGTGACCAGCATGCGACGCCGCGTGCTGGTGGCTTGCGCCCACATTTCGTGCGGGAGCCTACCGTGCATCGGCGACCTCCGGTTTCGGCAACCAGCCGCCGCCGAGCGCCTGATAGAGGCTCACGATCGACTGGAAACGCGCGAGGCGTGTTTGCGCCAAGGTATCGAGCGCCTGATACAGCGTTTGCTGCGTCTGCAGCACCGTCACAAGATCGACAGTGCCTTCGCGTAACCGCTGCTCGGAAATGTCAAAAGCGCGGCGCGAGCTGTTGACGACCTCCTGCTGTAACTGCTCGCGGCGCGCCGTCTCGCGCACCGAGGTCAGCGCATTCTCAACATCGACAAATGCAGAGATCACCGACTTGCGGTAGTTCTGCAGCAATTCGTCCTGGCGGCCCTTAGTGAGGTCGAGATTGCCTTGGATCCGCAGCCCGTCGAAGATCGGTTGCGTTAGCCCCGCGGTCACGGAGAACAGCGCGGATTCCGGACGGATCAGAGTGCGCAGCGCCGGGCTCGAGTAGCCGGCATCGCCGGTGAGCGTAATGCTCGGCAGGAATTGCGCCCGGGCGTTCTCGACATTGGCGTTGGCCGAGGCGAGCTGCGCTTCGGCCTCGCGAAGGTCGGGACGCTGGCCCAATAACTCGGACGGCAGACCGGGCGTGATACGCGGCACAGCGATCGAGCGTAGCGAGCCTCCGCGGATACGGACATGCTCGGGCGAGCGCGCAATTAACAGAGCGAGCGCGTTGCGGTTGAGCGCGAGTGTTTGCTGGAGCGGTGGAATGGCGGCGCGTTGAGTGTTGACCAGGCTTTCTTGCTGGGCGGTGTCGAGTTCGGACGCGGTGCCGGCCTCGAGCCGCTGCTTGATGAGGTTGAGGACGCGTGTCGCGCTGGCAAGATTGTCGTTGGCGACACGCAAGCGGTCTTGCGCCGCCAGCACCTGGAAGTAGGCATTGGCCGCCGCGGCGACCGTCGACAGGCCGATCACTTCCCGGTCGTACCGGCTGGCGATCGCCGTTTCCTCGGCGGCGCGCAAGGCGGCGCGGTTCTTGCCCCAGAAGTCGATTTCGTAGCTGGCATTCAGCGTCGCAGTGATGAGGTTCCTGGGCGTGCCGCTGCCGCTGGCCGTTTTGGAAGGCTGCGAACGCGTTGCATCGGCATTGAGATCGAGGCTCGGGAGCAACGCTGCGCCAGTGATGCGGGCCTGGGCATCGGCCTGGACGATGCGGGCGACCGCGGCGGCGATATCGAGGTTGGCGACGCGCGCCTGCTCGATGATCTCGGTCAATTCGGCGGAGCGGAACGAGCGCCACCAGTCGAGCGGAGGCAGCGCCGCCTCGGCCGCGACTTCTGAGCGCGGACCGTTGCTATAGGCCGCCGGGATATCAAGCGCCGGCTCCGGTTTTTCCGATCCGACCAGGAGGCAGCCGCCGAGCGGTTGCATGAGGACGATCCCGTAAAGCAATGAAATGACGCCGCGCGGACGCAGCGTCGCTCCGAATGCCGAACCTCGCCTCCCCAGACCCATTACCGATACTTTCACTAAACGCGCAGCGTCCGGCCTTATCTATTGTTCTGTTGCGTTCCGTAATTCGCCAGACGGTTGCGGCCGGCTTGTGACATATCCCCCGCGGCCGCCAAAATCACATCCTGCAGCAATTGGTCGAAATTCTGCCGCGCGGCGCGCGTCGTGTTCATCGCCGCGCGCATCGCCGCGCTGTCGAACGGCTCGGTGCGCAGTGTGGCACGAATAACCTCCCGCGATTTCTCGTAATCGGCGCGGGCGTTGTCGACAGCCGCACGATTGGCCTGGTATTTCCCGCGCAGCACAACCGCATCCGGCTCGGGCAGAGCCGCCGCGAGCCGCTCGATGCGCGTCGAGATGCTGCGGTCGGCCGGCGGCGGTTGCCGCACGAACATCGCAATCGCCACACCGATAAAAAATAGGTTGAGCGCCAGCGAGCCGAGCAACAGCCAGCGTGAGCGGTCGGTGCGAACGCCGGTCAATGCCGCGACACTCACGGCCGGGCTCCGGTCAGAGTTTCAGGTTCAAACACGGCGGACAAATCGCTCGACGCAACGGCGTAACGCGCGTTGGCGTCATCGATGCGGCCGTCGAAGCCGGCGAGCCCGACGAAGAAACCGAGCATTGCGCAGGCGGCAAGCGCAACGACTCGTGGCCAGGCGGGGGCCAAATCCAAATTCAGCAAGACCGCGGGCAAATATCCGATCAGACCCGTCTTTTGTCGCGGCAATGCATGAGTGAGTCGCGTCATGACGCGCGCGGCTGCATGGTCGTCGCCGTCGGTTTGGCGGGCAAAATGACGCGACAGCAGATAGTCCATCCGGTCACTCATGACTTAAACCCCTTCAATCGATTTTGGCGCCGAGCGCCTCGCGCAAAGCCTGCTTGGCGCGTACCAACAAAGTTTCGACGGCCTTGACCGTTGTATCGAGAGCCTCGGCGGTTTGCGCATTGCTCAAGCCCTCGTGATAAGTGAGTACGATCGCCGCGCGCTGGCGATCCGGAAGCCGATCGATCGCGACATCGAGCTGGCGTTCCTCGTCCCTGGCCTCACGCCGCGCGGCGGCGTCGGGCGCCGCGTCGACCACGTCGCCGGCGGCTTCGAGCGGCGAAAAGCCGATCTTGCGTTTGCGATCGAGACACAGATTGACGACGACGCGCCTGAGCCAGGCGCGAAACGGCGCAATGGGTTTCCAGCGCGGCGCATGGGTCCAGACCCGCAGCATGGCTTCCTGCGCAACGTCCTCGGCGTCGGCACCGTTGCGCAGAATGCCGCGCGCCAGCGCGATGACATGCGGCACGTGACGTCGCGCGAGCGCGCGAAAGGCACGCTCGTCGCCGCCCGCGGTGCGGGCCATAAGCACCTCGTCAGGCGCTTCGTCGCTCTGCTCGTCCATCGCAGGGATATGGCCGTCATCCGCGAATAATCCGGTGATTGTAATGCGCGCTCTGCGCAATAAACGCGCGGCAGGCCAAAAACCTGCGGCGGGGGATAAAGTAGCCGGCAGATGGCCCGAGCTTCGCTCGAGGCCACTAAGTCATTGGCTTATCTATTTTTTCTAGGGTACTCGGGCCGGCACTGCCTCACATGGGCCGACCGGCGGGTCCATCCCAGGCGGAGAGGACATTCCCGCCACGGTCGCAAGAAATTTAGAGGTCTGTGATCGTTTCGAGCCGTATTCCCGTCTTGAATGTGCCTTCATCCTGAGAGATGCAGTGCCCGCAAGATCAACTGAAGGGTGGCGAATGTTCCGCCGGACCGATCTGCTTTTAGCGGCCCTCGCTACGTGTGCCGCTAGCCCGATGATTGTGCTGACTGGTCCTGCGTGGGCGCAGGGTTATCCGCCACCCGGCTATTATCGTGACGCTCCACCGGCGCCGGGTTGGTACCGGATGCCGGGTCCGTCGTGGAGCGACGAAGAAGAAGACGACCAACCGGTCTATCCGCGCCGCCGCGTCCAACAATACTCGCCCCAGACCGCGCAAGGTGCCGTGCCCGGCGCGCCGAGCCGCATCACGCCCGATGCGCAGGAGGCCGATGCCGGTTTGCCACCTCCGGGCCTGCCGCAGCAGCAGCAAGGCCTGCCGCCGCAGGTGAACGCTCCGATCAATAATAACCCGGACATCGTGCGTCCGCCGGCGGAGATCGGTCGTGCCCCGGCTGCCGCCAAGGAACCGCCACCGGTATCGGTGGCCACGTTGCCGCCGGAAGATCAGCCGGAGACGGGCGAGCCGAAAGAACTGCCGCCCAATCTCAAACGCCAACTGGTGGACTATCAAACCAAGGAACCGGCCGGCACGCTCATCGTCGATACAGCCAATACCTATCTCTATCTCGTGCTCGGCGGCGGCAAGGCGATCCGCTACGGCGTGCGCGTCGGCCGCGAAGGCTTCACTTGGGCCGGCACCGAGCGCATCAGCAAGATGAAGGAATGGCCGGATTGGTTCCCGCCGTCCGAGATGATCGAGCGTCAGCCCTATCTGCCGCGCTTCACCGCTGGCGGGCCGGGCAATCCACTCGGTGCGCGCGCGATGTATCTCGGCAAAACGGTTTACCGCATCCACGGCACCAACCAGCCCTCGACCATCGGCAAATTCGTGTCGTCGGGTTGTGTCGGGATGCTCAACGAAGACGTCGAGGATCTCTACAGCCGCGTTCAGGTCGGTACACGCGTCGTGGTGTTGCCGGGCGGTGCCTCGTCGACGACCGCGTCGGCTGCGGGCGTGGTACCGGGGCAAAATGGCGCGGCGCCACTGGCCCCGTCGGCCGCTGCGCTTCCAACGCCATCGAACGGTTCGGTGATTTCGTCCTCGCCGTTGCCGCCGGCGTCCAAGCGCTAGCGGTTATTCTGCCGCGACCGACTTGCCGATTGCCGCGTTGACACGCGGCATCACTTCTTCGGCCATCAATTGCATCGAGCGCTTGCCGAGGGCGGGATCGGCCCAATCCATGCCGGCATAGACCAGTTCGCCGAAGTCGCCGATCTGCTCACGCAACGCCAGGATCGAGTCGACCACCTTGTTGACCGTCCCGAAGATCACACAACGATCCATGATGTAGTCGTGCGTGATTTCATCGTCCGGCTGATCCTTGTGCGTCTTGAAGACGTAAAGCCGGTTGGAGCGCTTCATCTTGCCGCCCATCTGCGAGAAGTAGAAGCGGTAGGGACTGTTGGCATCCTCGCGCCCGTAACGTAACGCCGCGCTGTCGTCATCGGCGACAAAGATGTTCCGCGCCACGCGCCAGTCGGAAACGCTGGCTTTCTGACCGACCTCGGTCTTGCCCTTCGCGTAGCTTTGCCAGTGCGATTTCAGGTGATCCGGCAACAGGAAGTTCGCGGACAGAGGATGGAAGTCTCGCTTGCCCATCAGCACGACACCCGGTGAGAATGGTGCCACGACAGTGCCGACGATTTCGGGTCGCGGCTTCTGGAACGGCTTGGCCATATAGCCAACGCCGAACTGCAACGCTGGCGTCTTGTTGATCGCGACCTTGTAGCGATTGCCTGGCAGGTCGATGTCGTAGGGCGTGTCACGCTTCCAGATTTCAAGGATGACGTC
>JAFAQJ010000112.1 GCA_019246455.1 Pseudolabrys sp. | reverse complement strand
CCTGACCTCGATCGCTGCCTTGCTCACCATTCTCGGTTATTCGCTTAATGACACTGTCGTCATCTATGACCGTATCCGCGAGATGCTACGCCGCTACAAGAAGATGCCGATGCCGGATTTGCTTAATGGCTCCGTGAACCAGACCTTGTCGCGCTCGGTCATCACCCACGTCACCGTGTCACTGGCTTTGCTTGCACTGCTCCTGTTCGGCGGGCAGGCGATCCATTCCTTCACCGCCACCATGATGTTCGGCGTCGTGCTGGTCGGCACCTATACCTCGGTGTTCATTGCCTCGCCGATTCTGATCTATCTCGGCGTTGGCACCGGACGCGACGCGCTTAGTTCCGAGCCGGACAAGAAGCCCTGAGCGATGGCGGCGGGGTCCGACACGCCGCATCTTCCGCGCCCCGCAATCATCGAGGCTTATGGGCAGGGCGGCTTTCGCTTTGCCGGCAACGCCGGAAATCTGTCGCATCGCGGCTCGCTATTGTGCCTGCCGGACGGTGTGTGGGCGTGGCCGGTGACGCATCGCGAGGAGGTCGACGGGGCGTCGCTCGCACAAGTTTTCACCCGTAACGACGCGATCGATATTTTTCTGCTCGGGGCCGGCAAGGATCCGTGGCCGCTGCCGGAACATCTGCGCCATAGGTTTCAGGATTACGGCATCTCCGCCGACGCGATGACTACGGGTGCGGCGGTCTCGACCTGGAATATCCTGCTCGGCGAGGGCCGTCGTGTCGCCGCCGGCCTGATCGCGGTTTAGCGTATGAGCACTGCCGAGGAAGCCCAAAAGCATTGCGAGGCGCTAGTGCGCGAGCACGACAAGGATCGCTATCTCGCGAGCTTGTTCGCGCCGGCGCCGCACCGCCGGTATCTCCACGCGCTGTATGCCTTCGATCTGGAGACGGCGCGGGTGAAGCAGATTGTTCACGAGGCGATGGCGGGCGAGATCCGCCTGCAATGGTGGCATGAGGCCTTGGCGGGCCAGCGTGCGGAGGAGGCGGCGGCGAGCCCGGTGATGATCGCTCTGCTCGATGCGTCGGAGAAATCGGGCACGAACCTCGCGCCGTTGATGGCGGCGGTCGAAGGCCGTCAAGACGAATTACGCGGGGAGTTGCCGACGTCTGGAGCCGCTGCAATCTTTCTTGTCGGTTCACATTTTCTCGGCGGCGAGGGTCGCGACATTATCGACGCCGCTGAATCCGCTGGCAAAGCTACGGTGTACGCGGGCCGAGAGCCGGACGCAGCGCGCGGGGCCTATCGCGCATTTCGCACCACGCTGGGGAAATTGCCGCGCAAGACTCTGCCGGCTTTCCTGCCGCTGGCTTTGTTGCCTTTGAAGCTCAGGCGGCCGGACGTATCGCAATGGCGCAAGCAACTCGTGCTGCTGCGCGCGGCCTATTTCGGTTTTCCGAAAGTCTGATTATTCGGCGGCGACCGCGGTGTCGCCGTTGATCCAACGCGCGAGGTCGGCTAGCGCTCGCTCGCTCAGAGCATTTTTGCGCGCGAGATTTTTGGCCGAACCGCGCCCGAACTTTCGCCCCGCGGGGTCCGGCGTGGGCTGTGCGATCGGTCGAAACAGCCCAAAGTTCACATTCATCGGCTGATAAGACGACGGTCCGGCGTCGATTGTCTCGACGTGGCCGCCGGTGATATGGCCGAGAAGCGCGCCATGCGCTGTGGTCGGCGGCGGCACGACAATCTCCTCACCGTGCCGTTCTGCCGCGGCAAAGCGTCCCGCGAGCAATCCGATCGCCGCGCTCTCAACATAGCCTTCGCATCCAGTGATCTGGCCGGCGAAACGTAGACGTGGTTGGGCCTTTAGGCGCAACGTCGCGTCGAGCAGCTTTGGTGAATTGAGGAAGGTGTTGCGGTGCAGGCCGCCGAGCCGAGCGAATTCCGCGCGCTCGAGACCGGGAATGCTGCGAAAGATGCGCACCTGCTCGCCATGTTTGAGCTTGGTCTGGAAACCAACCATGTTGAACAGAGTGCCGAGTTTATTGTCCTGCCGCAGCTGCACGACTGCGAACGGCTTCGTCTGCGGGTCGCGCGGATTGGTGAGGCCGAACGGTTTCATCGGCCCGTGCCGCAACGTCTCGGCGCCACGCTCCGCCATAACCTCGATTGGCAGACAGCCGTCGAAATAGGGCGTCGCCGCCTCCCAGTCGTGGAACGTGGTCTTGTCGCTGGCAAGCAATGCGTCGACAAAAACGGAATACTGCTCGCGCGTCAGAGGGCAATTGATGTAATCGGCACCCGAGCCGCCGGGACCGGCTTTGTCGTAACGCGATTGCATCCATGCAATGTCCATATCGATCGTTTCGCGATGCACGATCGGCGCGATCGCATCGAAGAAGGCCAGCGCATCTTCGCCGCTCAGCGCGCGAATATGCGCAGCGAGATCCGGCGACGTAAGTGGCCCGGTCGCGACGATCACACTGTCCCAGTTCTCGCGCGGCACCGCGATTTCATCGCGCGCAATCGTCACCAGGGGATGCGCTTCAAGAGCTGCGCTCACAGCGGCGGAAAAGCCATCGCGATCGACCGCGAGCGCGCCGCCGGCCGGCACCTGGTTTTGATCCGCTGCACGCATGACGAGCGAGCCAAGCCGCCGCATCTCTTCGTGCAGCAGACCGACCGCGTTATTCGCTGCGTCGTCGGAGCGAAATGAATTCGAGCATACCAGTTCGCCAAGGCTCTGCGTTTTATGCGCCGCCGTCATGCGAACCGGCCGCATTTCGTGAATCGTTACGGGGATTTTATGCTGCGCAAGCTGCCAGGCAGCCTCAGAGCCGGCCAGACCGCCGCCGATCACATGGACGGTCTGTTGGGCGCGCTGGTGTGGGGCGTTTGACATCCGTTATAACTAGGCCGCTGGGACAAGGGCGGCAATGGTTGGGGGCTATCGCATGCGGTTTGAGGCGGTGAG
>JAFAQJ010000317.1 GCA_019246455.1 Pseudolabrys sp. | reverse complement strand
ATCGAATAACCGCGGCGGCCGAGGATCATGTGCTCGGCGCGTAGCAGAATGACGGTGAGGATCAGGAGCGGCAGAGACGCCGCGGCCGACAATTCCGGCTTCGGCGGATACTGAAACAGGCTCCAGATCTTGGTGGTCAGCGTATGAAAACAGGACGGAAGGCCCAGAATGGCGGGTGAACCGAACAAGGTCATGGCCTGAAGGAATGCCACTAGGGCGCCCGCGAGCAACGCCGGCAGCACCAGCGGAACGGTCACCCGCCGCGCCGTATACCACCGTCCGCCGCCCAGGATCGACGAGGCATCTTCTAGTTCGCCTGGGGTGCGATCGAGCGCGTTGGCGACCAGCACGAACACATAGGGGAACGTGTAGCAGGAGATCACGAATATGATCCCGGTGAGCGAGTAGATATTGAAGAGATGCACGTCCTGCTCCGCGCCTGTCACCGCGCGAAACAGCTTGTTGAGAAGTCCGCTGTTCGGCGCCGCCAGCAGTTCCCAGGCGATGGCGCCAAGAAACGGCGGCGTCACGAACGACGCCGTCACTAGCGCACGGATGATACGTGAGAACGGCAAATCGGTCCGCGCCACCAGCCAGCCCATCGGCGCCGCGACCGCGCAACAAATGAACGACGAAGAAGCCGCGATGGTGAACGTGATCAGTAGCGGATCGAGAAACGAGGATTCCGCAAACAGCCGCGCGAAGTTCGCGACCGTCGGATGGCCGGCCTTGTCGGTGAATGCAAACACGAACAGCCACGACAGCGGCAGGACGATCAGCACGCACAGCACCGCCGCAAACGCATAGAGCACCGGCGCCGAGATATCGATCCCGGCGATCCGGCGTTCGTTGCGGGCGGGCAGCGCGATCGACATCAGACCTTGAAGATCTTGCTGTAGTGCGCCTTGATCTCCTCGCTCATTTTCTCGACCGCCGCCGGATCGTCTTTCATGGTCTTGATGTCCTTGAAAGGCGTGCGGCCCGGTTTTTCCTTGGTCTGCGGATTCATCGAGCGCAGGCCGCCGGTGTCGATGATGAACTGCTGGCATTCGGTCGAGAAGCAATAGGCCGTGAACAATTTGGCCGCGTTCGGATTAGGTGCGGCTTTCATCGCGCTCATCGGCCCGACGATGAGCGGCGAGCCCTCAGTCGCGTAGACCGGTGCCACCGGCTTGCCGCTCTCCATGAGCTGGAAGATGTTGTACTCGTTGCCGTCAGCCTGCACAGCGCGTTCGCCAAGCGCCAGTCGCTTCGGCGGGTCGGCCGACGACTGCACTTGCAGAATGCCTTGCGCGGCGAGCTTCTCGAAATAGCCCCAGCCCAGATCGCGCTGCATCTGATAGGTCGCGGTCATGATGGTGCCACTGTAGCCCGGATGCGCCTTCACGATCTTGCCCTTCCATTTCGGATCAAGCAGGTCAGCAAAGCTCTTCGGCGCTTCTTCTTTCTTTACCTGATCCGTGTTGTAGGCGATCACCGACACCCAGACACGGAAGCTCGCAAAATACCCGTCGGGGTCTTTGTGTTCGGCGGGATAATACTTTGCGACATCCTCCGGCACGAAAGCGTCGAGCAAGCCGTCGCGCTTCCACACAATCGAATGCGCCGCGTCGGACGATGAGACCACGTCGACGGCATGGATGTTGCTGCCGTATTCCTGGCCGATACGCTGGAATACGCGCTCGGCGCCGGTGCGCTCGACGCGCACCGCGATGCCCGGGTATTTCGCCTCGAACGATTTCGCGACTTTCTCGGCGAGCGGCAGATCGACCGACGTGTAGAAGACGACCTTGCCTTCCTTTTTGGCGGCGTCGATGAGCTGTGACGTGATCGCGGTGGCAGGCGGCGCGGCTGACAAAACGCGGGTCGACAATGCCGGAGCCAATGCCGCGCTCACGGCCATTGCGCTTGATGCCTTGAGTAGATCCCGGCGGGACCAGTGCGATCTGTTCATCGGCGTCTCCTCTAAGACTTTGTTATCTGCCGTCCTCGCGACATTCCTCTCTCAGCTCGCCAGCGTCCGGCATTTCTCTGCCGGTACTTGCAGCCAAACATTGCTGCCCTGTGCCAGGCTTTCGCTGGCCGACGTCACCACGCGCAACTGCGCGCCGTCCTTGGTTTCAACCATATAATCGCGACTGCCGCCGAGAAAGACGTGGCGTGCGACGGTGGCAGGCACGATATTCTCGCCCTGCGAAGCCGAGGCCAGCAGCTTGATGTCGTGCGGTCTGATCGAGACCGAAACATCGGCGCCTTGGGCGGGGACTGAACCGACGCACCGCAATACTGCACCGGCGAAACTGACCCGGTCGCGGCCCGCGCTCGTGGCGCGGATCACATTGCTCGAGCCGATGAAGCGCGCGACGAATTCCGAACGTGGACGCTCCTAGATTTCTTCCGGCGTCCCGGCTTGTTCGATTTTGCCGAGATTCATCACGCAGATGAGGTCCGCGGTCGTCATCGCCTCGGACTCGTCGTGCGTCACGTAGACCGTGGTGTAACGGTAAGCATCATGCAGCCGCCGCACCTCGAAGCGCATTTCCTCGCGCAGATTAGCATCAAGATTCGACAACGGTTCGTCGAGCAGCAGGGTTTCCGGCTCGACGATCAACGCGCGGGCGAGCGCGACGCGCTGTTGCTGGCCGCCGGACAATTCGCCGGGGTAGCGGTCCGCGAGTGGCGCCAGCTTGGTGGTGCCGAGGATCGCATCGAGCTTCTTCTTCTGGATGTCGCGACCGGCCTTGCGCAGCTTGAGGCCATAGAGAATATTTTCGGCCACCGTCATATGCGGCCATAGCGCGTAACTCTGGAAGATCATCGACATATTGCGTCGCTCGGGCGGCACAGTCTGAGCGGGCGACGACACCACCCGGTCGCCGACGCGGATTTCGCCGGCGCTCGGTTCGACGAAACCGGCGATCAGCCGCAGCGTCGTGGTCTTGCCGCAGCCCGACGGCCCCAGTAGGCAGACGAGCTTGCCGTGCTCGATATGCAGCGAAATGCCGTCGACGACGGCGTTTGCGCCATACCGCTTGGTCAGGTTCTTCAAC
>JAFAQJ010000095.1 GCA_019246455.1 Pseudolabrys sp. | reverse complement strand
GGGCTGATGAATTTCGTCAATCTGGCGCATTGCGCGTTCGCGATGCTCGGCGGCTATGTCACCGTCACCCTGGTCAACGAGTTTCACTGGCCGTTCCTCGCGACGCTGCCAGTCGCCTTTATTGCCGCCGCCATCGTTAGTGTCGCGCTCGAACGCACGCTGTACCGGCGGCTCTACCGTGCGAGCGATCTCGATCAAGTGTTGCTGACGATCGGGCTCACCTTCATTTCAGTGGCGTCCGCCGCTTACATCTTCGGCACGCTGCAACAGCCGATCGAGACGCCGGCTTTCTTGCGCGGCTCCAATGAATTGCTCGGTATCGGGATCGGTAAATACCGGCTGTTCCTGGTCTGCATTGCGCTGTTGATGACGGTCCTGCTCGTCGCGGGCCTCGAATACACCCGGTTTGGCGCGATGATCCGCGCCGCCGTCGACAACCAGCGCATGGCGAGGGGTCTCGGCATCGACGTCGACAAGACGTTCGCCGCCACGTTCGCGCTCGGCTCGGGGCTCGCCGGTCTCGGCGGCGCGCTGGCGATCGACATTGTCGGCCTCGATCCGAATTTCTCGTTCGCCTATCTCGTCTATGTGCTCATCATCGTCTCGGTCGGCGGTCTCGGCTCGATCGCGGGCTCGTTCATCGCCGCGATGCTGATCGGCGTGAGCGACATCGCCGGCAAATATTACTTTCCGGAGGCCGGCGCTTTCTTCATCTATGCGGTGATGGTGGCCGTGCTGATGTGGAAGCCGGCCGGGCTGTTCGGGAGACGCTGAGCCATGGGCACGGCGAAACTCGCGATCAATCCGCAAATCTGGTTCAGCGCGCGCAGCCGCTGGCGCATGCTCGAGATCTACTTTTGGCTCGTCACCCTGATTCCGTTCTTTTTGTTTCCGAGCTACCTGTCGCTGGCGAGCCAGATCGCCATCACCGCGCTATTCGCGCTGTCACTCGATCTGATCCTCGGCTATGGCGGCGTCGTTTCACTCGGCCACGCCGCCTTCTTCGGCATCGGCGCCTACACCGCCGGGCTCTACTCGATCTATGTGACCGGCGAGCCGTTTTCCGGTTTGATCGCTGGCAGCGTCTTCGCCGGCCTGTGCGGCTTCGCGGCGAGCTTCATTGTGTCGCGCTTCCGTCATCTCACCCTCATCATGATCACGCTCGGACTCGGCCTGATCGCGCAGGAAATCGCCAACAAGGCGCACTGGCTCACCGGCGGTTCGGACGGCTTGCAAGGCATCAAGACGCTGCCGCTGTTCGGCATGTTCAAGTTCGATCTCTATGGTTACGTCGCTTATGCCTACGCACTCGGTATTCTGTTCGTGGCGTTCCTCGGCGTGCGGCGGATCGTCAATTCGCCATTCGGCTTATCGCTGCGTGGCATCCGCGAGAACCTGATGCGCATGCCGGCGATCGGCGCCGACAGCCGCGCTCACATCCGCATGGCCTATACGATCGCGGCGATGCTGGCGGGCGTCGCCGGCGCGATCCTGGCGCAGACCACGCAAACCGTGGCGCTCGAGTCGATCAGCTTCCAGCGTTCCGCCGACGTGGTGGTGATGCTGGTGCTGGGTGGCGCCGGGCGGCTTTACGGCGGGTTAATCGGCGCCGCGATTTTCATGGTCGCGCGCGACCAGTTCTCCGGGATCGCCCCGCAATACTGGTATTTCTGGATCGGCCTCTTGCTGGTCGGCGTCGTGATATTCCTGCCGAACGGCATTCTCGGCGGCCTGTCGCAGCTTTACGCGCGCTGGAGAGGCAAATGAGCACCGCCCTCGCTGCGCGCGGCGTCAACAAGAAGTTCGGTTCGCTGGTCGTCGCCAACAACATCAACATCGCGCTACCTACCGGCGCGCGCTATGCGCTGATCGGCCCGAACGGCGCCGGCAAAACGACACTGATCAATCTGCTCACCGGGATGCTAGTGCCGGACGGCGGCGACATCATGCTCGCCGAGGACAATGTCACGTCGGAATCGCCGCAGGCCCGGGTGCGCCGCGGGCTGGCGCGCACCTTCCAGATCAATTCGCTGTTTCCGGGGCTCAATCCGCTCGAAGCCGTGACGCTCGTCGTCGAAGAACGCCGCAAGCTCGCCGGGCAATTCTGGAAAAATCTCGGCAGCCACAGGGAATCGATCGACGAGGCTTACGAGATTCTGAGCAAGCTGCGGCTCGGCGATGGCTGTTACCAGCAAACCCGCGAATTGCCGTATGGCCGCCAGCGTCTGCTCGAAATCGCGCTCGCGCTGGCGACAAAGCCGAAGGTGCTATTGCTCGATGAGCCGGCGGCCGGCGTGCCGCAGGAAGAGTCCGGCGAAATCTTCGAAGTCGTCGGCGGTCTGTCCGACGAATTGACGCTGCTGTTCATCGAGCACGACATGCATGTCGTGTTCCGCTTCGCCACCCACATCATCGTGCTGGTCGGCGGCGCGATTTTCGCCGAGGGCTCGCCGGCCGAAATCTCCGCGGATCCCGGCGTGCGCGAAGTATATCTGGGGACGCGCGGCCATGGCTGAAACGTTGCTGTCCCTCTCGAAAGTGCGCGCGGGCTACGGCAACGCGATGATGCTGCACGATGTCGCGCTTGAATTGCCGGAGCATGGCAGCCTGGCCCTCTTGGGTCGCAACGGCGTCGGCAAATCGACGCTACTGCTCACCATCATGGGCTACTGCAACATGCGCGCCGGCGACGTGAAGTGGCGCGGCAAGGACATTTCCCGTCTGCCGCCACACCGCCGCGCCCGCGAGGGCATCGGATGGGTGGCGCAAGAGCGGGAGATTTTCCCTTCGCTCAGCGTCGAAGAAAACCTGACCACAACAGCGCGGCCAGGGTCATGGGACCTCGATGCGATCTTCAAGATGTTTCCCAGGCTGAAAGAGCGCCGGCGTAATATGGGCAACCAGTTGTCGGGCGGCGAGCAGCAGATGCTGGCCATTGCCCGCGCGCTGATGACCAACCCGTCGCTGCTGCTGCTCGATGAGCCGCTCGAAGGCCTCGCGCCAGTGATCGTCGAAGAGTTAATCCATGCGATCAAACAGATGCTGGATAGCCGACAGCTCGCCATCGTTCTGGTGGAACAGCATACCGAAATCGCGCTTGAGTTGACCGAGGACGCGCTGGTGTTGGAGCGCGGCGCGGTCGCCTATCGCGGCAAATCGGCGCAATTGCGCGAGGATCGCGCGACGCTTGAACGGCTCGTCGGGTTGCGCGTGGCGACGACGGCGTGACATTCTACCCGAGCATCGGCACGTCGGAGCCGAGCATCCGGGATTCTACGACCATGACAGAACCGATGAGACCGAACCAGCGGGCCGATTATTCCGCGATCGTCGACCGTCCGCCGCTCAAGCTGCCCGCCAAAGCGCGGATCGTTTTCTGGACCATCGTCAATTACGAAGTCTGGGACATCGGCAAGCCGATGGCGCGCCAGTTGTTGCCCGCGCCGACCGGCGCGGTGCTGATGCCCGACGTCGTCCATTGGGCGTTCCACGAATACGGCATGCGAGTCGGCTGCTGGCGATTCTTCGAACTGTTTCAGAAGCTCGGCATCAAGCCGACGCTCTCGGCCAATGCGCGCATTTGCGAGGACTACGAGCGCGTCGCCGCGCAAGCGCGCGACGATGGCTGGGAGTTCATGGGTCATGCCTATGAGCAAGGCCCGATCCACAAGGAGCCCGATCAGGCGGCGATGATCAAACGCTCGATGGACGTGCTCGAGCAGTTCACCGGCAAGCGTCCGGTCGGCTGGCTCGGACCGGGCCTGACGCAGACATTGGAAACGCCGGATTTGCTCGCCGCTGCCGGCGTCAAATATATCGGCGACTGGGTGTATGACGACGAGCCCACCGTGATCCGCACCACCAAAGGTCCGCTGGTGACGCTGCCTTACACTATCGAGCTCAACGACATTCCGATGATGATGGTACAGCATCATGAGAGCGATTATCTGCTTAAGCGCACCATCGACCAGTTCGACCGGCTTTATGCCGAAAGCAAGGACCGCGCGAAGATCTGCGCACTGGCGATCCATCCCTACATCAGCGGCCAGCCGCACCGCATCAAATATCTCGAAGCGATCTACGACTACGTCAATAAGCACGAAGGCGTGCTGCATTGGAACGGCGAGCAGATCCTGGACTGGTATCAGCCGATCGCCGACAAGCAATTACGCGCCGCCGAATAAGAGCGGCTGAAGCCGGGAGTAGAGTCACGACATGAATTTCCCCAAGCCGTCCGTCGGCATGCTGCCGAATGAGCGCCTCGCCTACTCGGCGATCCCTTCGCGCAAGAAGCTCAAATTGCCGAAAGGCGCGCGCATGGTGATATGGACCGTCACCAACGTCGAGGAATGGGATCCGACGCAAACCATGCCGCGCACGGTGCTGACGCCGCCCGCCGGCGGTTCGCCGATGCCGGATATCCCGAACTGGTGCTGGCACGAATACGGCAACCGCGTCGGCTTCTGGAGGCTGCTCAAGGTCTATGACGACTTCAAGATTCCAGGCGTCATGAACATCAACGGCTCGGCGGTCGAAGCCTTTCCGGACATCGTTCAGGCTTGCGTTGAGCGCAAATGGGAGTTCGTCGGCCACGGCTTTACTCAACGCAACATGCAGAAAGTCGACAATGAGCGCGCCGATATCTGCAAGAGCGCCGAAGTTCTCGCCAAGGCCACCGGCAAGCGACCACGCGGCTGGCTTGGACCGGGCCTGACCGAAACTTGGGAGACGCCGGATATTTTGATTGAGGAAGGTTACGACTATGTCGCCGACTGGGTGCTCGACGATCAGCCTGTATGGCTCAAGACCCGCGGCAAGCCGATCGTCAACCTTCCCTACACGCAGGAATGTAATGACGTCGCGATGATGCTGATCCAGCATCACAAGGCGTCGGAATTCTACGAGCGCGCGATGGACCAGTTCGAGCAAACCTACAAGGACGCTAAAGACGGCGCGCGCGTGATGGCGATTTCGGTGCATCCCTACATCATGGGAGCAGCGCATCGCGTAAAATATTTCCGCAAGATCTTCGAGAAGATCAGAAAGACAAACGACGTGCTGTTCTGGAACGGTTCGCAAATTCTCGACTGGTTTCTCAAGGTCGGCCCGAGGGCTACTTCATGACCGAAGGTCAGGTTTACCGCTCAGCGTTCGTTCCGCACGACATCGCCGCGCCCGTTGTGGGCGCAGCAAGTGGTCCGCTCGCCGGCCTCACCGCTGTCGTCAAGGATATGTACGACATCGAGGGCTACGTCGCGGGATGTGGCAATCCGACTTGGCTTGAAACGCACAAACCGGCGGCGAAAACGTGCCCTACGGTCATGAATCTGCTCGACGCCGGCGCTACCATCGTCGGCAAGACGATCTGCGACGAATTCTTCTACAGCGTCAGCGGCGCCAATGCGCATTACGGCACGCCGGTGAATGCCCGCGCGCCGGGGCGCTTGCCCGGCGGCTCGTCGTCGGGTTCTGCTTCGGCGGTCGGCGCCAACATCGCCGACATCGCGCTCGGCAGCGACACTGGCGGCTCGGTGCGGGTGCCGGCGGCGTTCAATGGCATCTATGGCCTGCGTCCCACGCACGGGCGCATCTCCGGGCAAGGTGTGCAGGATATGGCGCCGTCGCTCGACGTGCCCGGATTCTTTGCGGCAACGCCCGGCGTATTCCGCAAGGCCGGCCATGTTCTGCTCGATGAGCGCCGGGTGCCGGCGAATATCGAGCGTGTCATTATCGTAGAAGACGCGTTCCTCGAAGCCGGCGATGGCGTCTCGGACTTGCTGCGCACCTTGCTCGAATTCATGTCGGATGGTCTTCCGGCGATGGCGCACGGCAAGATCGCGCCGGAGGGACTCGAAACCTGGCGCGAAACCTTCCGTATCGTGCAGGCCTACGAGGTGTGGCAGACGTTCGGGGACTTCGTCATCAAATACAATCCCGAAATCGGCCCCGGCGTATCGGAACGCATGGCTTTCTCCTCGACGGTCAGCAAGGCTCAGTACGACGCCGCAAGCGCCGCGCGACGGCAGATGCGCGAGCACGTCCTGCAAATCGCAGTGCCCGGCACGATCCTGGCGTTGCCGAGCGCGCCTTGCATCGCACCGAAGGTCGATATCGCGGGCGAAGAAGCCGACCGCTTTCGCGCCCACGTCCTGCGCTTGACCTGCATCGCCAGTCTGACCGGATTGCCGCAAGTCTCGATCCCGGCCGGCACGGTTGAAGGCTGCCCGGTCGGCCTGTCGTTCATCGGCTGGCCCGGCGCGGACGAAGCTCTGCTCGACCTCGCCTACAGCCTGTCGCCGCACCTCGGAATGTCTGGATAACCATTGGCGAGCTCAAAGCATTTGTGCTTTGAATCGCCACCATGACAGCGCCTTCGACCTATTTCGACAAGAAGACGATCGCCGAACTCACGGCGCGGATGTACCTCGACACCGGCGCAGTGCGCTTCATGGAGGACAAGCCCTTCATCTTCACCTCGGGCTGGGCGTCGCCCGTTTACAACGACTCGCGCTGGCTGATCTCGTTCCCGCATGTGCGCTCGTCGCTGATGGATTTCATGATCGCGACGATTGCCCGCGACATCGGCCGCGACAAGATCGACAGCATCGCCGGCGGCGAAACCGCTGGCATCCCGTTCGCCGCCTGGGTCGCCGACCGGCTCGGCCTGCCGATGCAATACGTCCGCAAGAAGCCAAAGGGTTTCGGCCGCGGCGCGCAAATCGAAGGGCAGCTACTCGATGGCCAGCGCGTGCTGCTGGTCGAGGACCTCGCCACCGACGGTAAGAGCAAGGTCAATTTCGTCAAGGCGATCCGCGATGGGGGCGGCATCTGCAACCACTGCATCGTGCTGTTCTTCTACGGCATTTATCCGGCCGGCAAACGCATCCTGGGCGATCTCGGCGTCGAGTTGCACGCGCTCACCACATGGTGGGACGTGCTGGCGGTGGCGAAAGCGAGCGGACAATTCGACAAGGGCAAGCTCGCCGAGGTCGAAAAATTCATGCACGACCCGGCCGGCTGGTCGAAGGCGCACGGCGGCGCCAGCGAAGCGGCGGAATAGTTATCCGCTAATAGCCGCAGTCGTAGCGCGCTTGCACCCGTCCTATGCTGCCATTGCGGCGATCCGCGGCCATACAAGCGCGCACACTCCCGAGGCTGGTAACGCGGATTCTTATACCCTCACGCCGCGACCGGCGCCGGTGCAGGCTTGGGAAATGGCCTGAAGGTCATGGCGATCAGGAAGGCGCCGAGGCCGAGCGCAAACGAGCCGACGAACAGCCAGCGATAGCTCGCAAACGAATCGTAGACCCACCCGCCCAGCACGGGCCCAGTCGCCATGCCGAGGCCGCCCGCCATCGCGGTCGCGCCGATCACCATCCCCATCATCCGCAACGGGAAATTCTCGCGGATAATCACGGAATAGAGCGGCATCACTCCGGAATAGATGAAGCCGAAGATCGCCGCGACGACATAGAAGGCTGCAAGCTCACTCACGAATGTGTAAGCCAGCGCGCCGAACGCCTGCACCAAGAGGCCGGCGACGAGAACATTTTTGGCGCCGAGCCGGTCGCCGAGAAGGCCGAACACGATGCGACCGCCCATGCCAGCGAAACCTTCCAGGCTATAGATCGAGACCGCGGCAATCAGCGGAATGCCGCAGCTCACGGCGTAATTCACCGTGTGGACGATCGGGCCAGAATGCGTGGCGCAGCAGAAAAAGTTCGTCAGCACCAGCACGATGAATTGCGGCGAGCGCAATGCCCGTCCTGTCGACATGGCCGGCGCGTCATCCGCAACGGCGCCGGCATTGGCCGCTTCGAGCGCCGGCGGCCGGCGTA
>JAFAQJ010000094.1 GCA_019246455.1 Pseudolabrys sp. | reverse complement strand
GGCGCCGATGGTTTGCAAATACGCCAGCAAGCTTTGATTGCCGGAAAGCACGATGTGCGTGCCATTGTCGATGAGCATGTCGGAGGCGCTGTCGTAATAGGTGCGGCAGCGTCCACCGGCCTGCAGCGTCGCCTCATGCACGATGATGCGACGGCCCGCCGACGCCAGTCGTACGGCCGCGGCAAGTCCGGCAAGACCGGCGCCGATGACATGAACGGTTCCGTGATCAGCTGAAGGCATGTCGTAAAGCAATCCAAACCAAAACTAGCTTTTTCAAACGGACACGGCTTCGCGGCGGCAACCAACCTCGTTCGACCATCGTTTTGAATATTTTTTGATAGACCTCGCTCATGATTTTCGGCGCCCGCACAGCGTAGCGCGGACTTCGCAGCATAATCTCATCGGCTTTCCTGAAATGCTGTTGGATCAACGGCACCAGAAACTCGCAAGCCGCGCCGACTTTAGGATCATTCACGACGGTGCACGGGTCCCGCGTCGTGATGCCCGCAATGTCGAGCGCCTCCTTCGGCAGATAGAGACGTCCGATCTCGGCGTCCTCATCGATATCGCGCAGGATGTTGGCGAGTTGTAGCGCCGTGCCGAGATGATGCGCCAAATCGTCGCCCTGCGGTTGGTCGAGCCCGAATACCCGTACCGACAGCCGGCCGACCGAACATGCCACGCGGTCGCAATAGTATTCGAGGTCTTCAAGCGACGGCGCGCGAATGTCGGCCCGCGCATCCATTTCCATGCCTTCGATCATCGCGAGAAAATCCTGCTTCAATAGGCCGTAACGAACGACCGCTCGCCGCAAATCATCCAGCCCGGTGGCACGACCTTTGAACAAATCGTCGATGCGGCGACGCCAGTCGGATAGCTGCGCCAGTCTCGTTTCACGCGGGGCATCGCCATCGGCAACGTCGTCGACCGCGCGGCAGAACGAATAGATCGCAAACATCGCCTCGCGCTGCTCGCGCCCCAGCAGACGCATCGCCAGATAGAACGAACTGCCGCCGACGCGCAGCGCCGGCGACGGCGTTGCCTCAGGAGCATGCGCGACCGCGGTCATGACGGCTGATATCTCCGTCCATTCGCGCCAACGCCCAGCAAGCGACGGATCAGCAACCCGGCGCCCCCACAAAGCGCGGTTCCCAGCATTGGCCATTTTCCAAGATGCGTTTCATCCGACAGCGGGTCGCGGACTAGAAGAATGCCGCAGAGCCGGCGGGCCAGGGAGTGGATCGCCGCAACTTCAAGACTGAGACGCAGGTCGTTGATGCTCGCGGCAAAGCCGTCGCTGCGCGCCAGCAATTCCTGGGTACGGGTCACGAGGTCGCGAATGCAAGCAAGCAGCACGGGTGGCGCCACCTCGGCGCCAAGCGATTCAAAGGCGGCGTGGCGCACATCCAACGCTTCGCGCGGTAGGTAGACGCGGTCGAGATTGCGGTAATCCTCGCCACAATCCTGCAGATGATTGATGATCTGCAAGGCCGCGCATAGCGCGTCCGAAGCCGGCCATGTCGCAGGTGACTCGCCATGTACGTCGAGCACGAAGCGTCCCACCGGCATCGCCGAGCGCGAGCAATAGTCGATCAACTCCGCCCAGGTCTCGTAGCGGTTCTTGGTCACGTCTTGCCTAAATGCAGACAGTAGATCAAGCGCATGCTTGTTCGTGAGATTGCGTTCGGCAAGCATCGCGCACAGCGCAACACCTTCGGGCTCGCTCGCATCTCCCGTGACGAGACTGCGTTCCAACGAATTGAGATGTGCGAATTTTTCCGCATGTGTCAGCGTGGCGTGGTCAGCGATGTCGTCGGCGGTGCGCACGAATTCGTAGAATGCCAGAATGACCGGACGATGTTTACGCGCGATCAGCCGCGAGGCGACCGGAAAGTTTTCGTCGCCCGACCCTTTGCCCGAACGCAAACCGCCGCTGTTATTCATGGCAAGCTCGGTGCGCCAGCGTGAACGCGCCCCTTCCATTCCCCGCCGCGGCGGCGGTAATGGCGATAGGCGGAGTCGAGCGTGTAAATCGTGAATAACAAGGCGACAACCGGTAGCAGCGGCCCCCATAGCAACGATAGGCGGTAGAACCGCAGAATTGGAAGGTACGTCACCGCCATCGTCAACCACGTAACGAGACCCAGCCAGCGAGCCGATCCGGTGCCAAACAGCGCGATCAGCGGTGGCGCAACGAAAACAATAAGCATTGCGAGCGTGGTCATAGCGAGCAACCAAGGCGAATAGCGCAGCTGCGCGTAGGCCGAGCGCGAAATCATCTTACGCACGTCGGAGAATCCAAGATAAGGCCGAATGCTGCGCGAGCGCTCGGTCAGTCCAAGCCAGATCGGCCCCACGGTCTTGAGCTTTTCGGCGAGCGAGCAATCGTCGATCAACGCGTTGCGGATGCTATCGATGCCGCCACATCGGCGAAGCCCCTCCGCCTTGACGAGCATGCAGCCGCCGGCCGCCGCCGCCGTGCGCGAAGTCGGATCGTTCACCCAGGCGAACGGAAATAGCATCTGGAAGAAATGGATGAAGGCTGGAACGTGCATCCGCTCGGCACGGCTTTCGCAGCGCAACTTTGCCATCAGCGAGGTGAGGACGAGATTGCCATCGAGCGCGCGAGCGACCAGCGAACGTACGGTGTCCGGCGCGTGAACGATGTCGGCGTCGGTGAGCAGTAGAAAATCCGGGTCGGATTTTTCCGCCGCCACGACACCAGTCCTCACTGCCCACAATTTTCCAGTCCAGCCCGAGGGTGGGCCTTGGGTGGAAATGACCTCGATGTGCCCCCGGCCG
>JAFAQJ010000093.1 GCA_019246455.1 Pseudolabrys sp. | reverse complement strand
GGCGAATCGCTTCGTTTCGCCCTTCCTCAAGACAGATATGGCCACTTTCACTCCGCATCAGGATGCCGCGCTCAAGGCCGTCGGCGACTGGCTCAAGGCAAAACCGGGCCGCAATGGCACGCCGCCGGTGTTTCGGCTGTTCGGCTTTGCCGGCACCGGCAAGACCACGCTTGCCCGCCACATCGCCGACGGCATCGATGGCGAGGTGAAATTCGCCGCTTTCACCGGCAAAGCAGCCGCAGTCATGCGCGGACGCGGCTGCCAGGGCGCTTCGACGATCCACAGCCTGATCTATCGCGCACGCGAAAGCGGCGACGAGATACCGAGCTTCGATCTGTGGGAGGAAGCGCCGGCCTCGAAAGCCGATCTCATCATCATCGATGAATGCTCGATGGTCGACGCCGAGCTCGGCCGCGACTTGATGTCGTTCGATGTGCCGGTGCTGGTGCTCGGCGATCCGGCGCAGCTACCGCCGATTTCTGGCGGCGGGTTCTTCACCAACGATGAGCCCAACGTGATGCTGACCGAGGTGCATCGTCAGGCACAAGATGATCCGATCGTACGGCTCTCGATGAACGTGCGGGGCGGCGAGTATCTAGAGCCCGGCCGCTACGGCGAAACCGAAGTGGTACTCAAAGGCGAGCTCGATCCGCAGCGCGTTCTCGATGCCGACCAAGTTTTAGTTGGGCGTAACGCAACGCGGCGTAATTACAACACCCGTATGCGAGAGCGGCGCGGCTTTACTGACGTGCTGCCATCGGCCGGCGACAAGCTGGTGTGCCTGCGCAACAACCGCAAGAAAGGCCTGCTCAATGGCTCTCTATGGAGCGTGAAAGAGCGCGGCGCGCGCAAGACCGGCATCATGTCGATGCAGATCTTGCCCGACGACGACAGTGGCTTGCGCGGAATGAAGGTCAACGTGCGGCCCGAATGCTTTTCCGGTGGCATCGAGGAATTCGATTGGCAGCAACGCAAGCCGTACGACGAATTCGACTACGGCTACGTGCTCACCGTGCACAAGGCGCAAGGGTCGCAGTGGGACGACGTCGTGCTGTTCGACGAGAGCTTCGCATTTCAGGACAGCCGCGAGCGCTGGCTCTATACCGGCATTACCCGCGCAGCGCGCAAGCTAACCGTGGTCGTCGGTTAGGCCGCCTTCGGCTTCGGCGGCGCGAAGCGCGTGTAGAAGGTCTCGCCCTCCGCCGCCATCTCGAGCAAGAGTTTCGGCGGGGTGAAACGCGGACCGTATTTCTTCTCGAACCGCCGGCACAGCTCGACGAACTTCTTCGGGCCCATCATGTCGATGTAGGACAATGTGCCGCCAGAGAACGGCGCAAAGCCGAAGCCGAGAATCGAGCCGACGTCGGCTTCGCGCACGTCAGTCACGACATGCTCCTCGAATGTGCGCGCCGCCTCGACCGCCTGCGTGACCAGGAAGCGCTGCTTGAGCTCCTCGACGTCGAGCGCCTCGACTTCTTCGCGCGACAGTTTCTTCGGCTGCAAGTCAGGTAGTCCCGGCCATAACCGCTTAGGCTTGCCCGGCGCGTAGTCGTAGAAGCCCTTGGCGTTTTTGCGGCCCATGCGGCCGTTCTTTTCCACCATATCCTCGGCGAGCTTCATCTGTGCCGGCGGGATGATGCCCTTACCCAGGTCGGCCTCGGTAGCGCGCAGGATGCGCAGGCCGAGGTCCAACCCTGTCTCATCGTTGAGTGACAGAGGGCCGACCGGCATGCCGGCCATTCGCGCGGTGTTCTCGATCATCGCCGCCGGGATGCCCTCGAGTAGCATCAAATGGCCTTCCTGAATGTAGTTGAGCACGCAGCGATTGGCGTAGAAGCCCCGCGAGTCATTGACGACGATCGGCGTCTTCTTGATGGCGCGAATGTAGTCGAGCGCAGCTGCGAGCGCCTTGTCGCCGGTGTTCTTGCCGACGATCACTTCGGTGAGCAGCATCACCGCAACTGGCGAGAAGAAGTGAATGCCGATAAAGCGCGCCTGGTCCTTGAATTCGCCGGCAAGCGAAGTGATCGGCAGTGTGGATGTGTTTGACGCGAGGATCGCGCCGGCGGCGATCACCGGCTCGATCTTCTTGAACACCTCGGCCTTGACCTTGCGGTCCTCGAACACGGCCTCGATGATGAGGTCGCAATCCTTGAGCGCGTTGTAATCGGCCGTCGCGGTGATGGCGTTGAGAATGGCATCGCGCTGCGCCGTGGTGGCGCGGCCTTTGGCGATGCGGTCGGAGAGCGCCTTGTGCAGCGCCGCCTTACCCTTGTCGGCGGTCTCCTGATCACGGTCGATCAACACCACCGGGATGCCGGCCTGCGCCGTAACCTGCGCGATGCCGGCGCCCATGAAACCGGCACCGATGACGCCGACTTTTTTGAATTGCGTTGGCGGCGGACCGGCGGGGCGGCGGGCGCCCTTGTTCAATTCCTGTATCGAGACGAACAGCGAGCGGATCATCGCCGCCGCTTCCGGCGTGCGGATCACCTTGGCGAAATAGCGCGACTCGATCCGTAGCGCCTGATCGAACGGCAGCAGTAGCCCTTCATAGACCACGCTCAGGATGGCGCGCGCGGCCGGATAATTGTCGTAGGTTTCGCGGCGGTAGATCGCGTTGGCGGCCGGAAACACCATCATGCCAGCCTTCGAGTAGACCGGGCCGCCCGGCAGCTTGAAGCCGTCCATATCCCACGGCTTCTTCGCGACGTTCGGGTTCTTGAGATTGGCGGTGAGCCAGTCCTTCGCCGTTTTGACGAGATCGGCCTGTGGCACGACATTGTCGATGAGTTTCATGGCTTTGGCGCGGTCGAGCTTGAGTTGATCGCCTTTGAGCAGCAGTTGCAAAGCGTCGGCAGGCGGCATCATGCGTGCGATACGCGTCGTGCCGCCGGCGCCAGGGAACAGCCCGACCTTGATCTCAGGCAGACCGACTCGTGTCTTATCATCCTGCGCGGCGACGCGATGGTGACAGGCGAGAGCGATCTCGAAACCCCCGCCGAGCGCGGTGCCGTTGATCGCCGCGACGAACGGCTTGCCGCAGGTTTCGAGCCGCCGGTAGAGCAACGACAGCCGGCGGCTTTCCTCGAACACCGCCTTGATCGCCGCCTCCTCGCCCTGCTCCTTGATGAGCTTTTTGTAGGTAACGGCGATGCCTTCGAGCATGGTGAGATCGGCGCCGGCACAGAACGTCGTCTTGCCGGATGTGACGACCGCCCCCTTGATCGCGGCTTCGTTGGCAACGGTTTCGATCAGCGTGCCGAGCTCTTCCATGACCGACGTATCGATGACGTTCATCGAGCGGCCCGGCATGTCCCAGGTGATTAACGCGATGCCGTCACCATCCACGTCGAATTTGAAATTCGCCATCGCGTCGCTCCTAATAGGGCTCGCCGTTCCTGCGCGTGTAGCGGAAGCGGTTGTCCTCTTTGATCGCCTTCATGTCGATTTCGGAATAATGCGCGATCTCCCTGGGCGCGCGCGAGCCGACCTCGATGAACACGCAGTCGCGGTCGGACTTGTTGATCAGACAGTGGCCGTTTTGGACGCCGGCTTTCCACGCCGCAGCGTCACCGGGCTTGAGCACGACCTCGCCGCCGTCTTCCTTCAAGACGACTTCGCCGGACAGGACGTAGACGAATTCGTCCTCGTTCTCATGCCAGTGCCGCTGCGAGGAGGCCGCGCCCGGTTCGAGGGTGCAGACATTGACGCCAAACTGCTCGAGCCCGGCGGCGCGCGCGAGGCGCTTGCGCGAGCGGCCTTCCACCGCCTTGTTGTAAGGTACGGGATAGCCGGTCGCGGTGTCGATCGGGACCTTGTCGATGTCGATCTTGGGCATGAATTTAGACGCGTTCGATGATCGTTGCGGTGCCCATGCCGACCCCGATGCACAACGTCACGAGCGCCGTTTCCTTGCCGCTACGCTCAAGTTCGTCGAGCACCGTGCCGAGAATCATCGCGCCGGTCGCGCCGAGCGGATGGCCCATCGCGATCGCGCCGCCATTGACGTTGATCTTGTCGTGCGGAATGTCGAGCGCCTGCATATAGCGCAGCACGACCGAGGCGAAGGCTTCATTGAGCTCCCACAGGTCGATATCTTTTGCCGACATCCCGGCCTTCTTGAGCGCCTTCTCGGTGACGGGGATCGGCCCCGTCAGCATGATTGAAGGCTCGGAGCCAATATTGGCGAAGGCCTTGATCTTGGCGCGCGGCTTCAAGCCGACCTTTTTCCCGGTCTCCTCGTTACCGATCAGGACCGCGGCGGCGCCATCCACGATGCCCGACGAATTGCCAGGTGTGTGGACGTGATTGATGGTTTCGACTTCCGGGTAGCGCTGGATTGCCACCGCATCGAAGCCAGCCATCTCCCCCATCTGCACGAAGGACGGGTTGAGTCCGGCCAGCGTTTGCATCGTGGTCGTCGGGCGCATGTGCTCGTCCTTGGCGAGCAGCGTGATGCCGTTGACATCCTTGACTGGCACGACCGATTTCTTGAAGCGGCCTTCCTCCCACGCCTTGCCGGCGCGCTTCTGGCTTTCGACTGCGTAGGCATCGACGTCGTCGCGAGAGAAGCCGTATTTGGTCGCGATCAGGTCGGCCGAAATACCCTGCGGCACGAAATAAGACGGCAGCGCAATCGCCGGATCGACCGGCCAGGCGCCGCCGGATGCGCCGATACCGACGCGACTCATCGATTCAACGCCGCCGCCGATCGTCATGTCGTGCTGACCGCTCATCACCTCGGCGGCGGCGAAATTCACCGCGTCGAGGCCGGAGGCGCAGTAGCGATTGATCTGAATGCCCGGGACCTCGTTGCCGTACCCGGCGACGATCGCGGCGACGCGCGCGATGTCACCGCCCGCCTCTCCGACCGGGTCAACGCAGCCGAGCACGACATCGTCGACCTGCTTCGGATCGAGCTTGTTACGATCCTTGATCGCGCCAAGCGCCTGCGCCGCGAGATTGAGCGCCGTTACCTCGTGCAGCGAGCCGTCGGACTTGCCGCGGCCCCGCGGCGTTCGAACAGCGTCGTAAATGAATGCGTCGGGCATCGTCCCTCCTCGCGGCTACAAACTGCGCGCGATCAGCAAATTCATGATCTCGTTCGTCCCGGCATAGATACGCATGACGCGCGCATCGCGGTAGAGCCGCGAGATCGGATATTCGTCCATGAAGCCGTAGCCGCCGAACAGTTGCAGGCAGCGGTCGACCACCGTTGCAAGCGCATCGGTCGCCCATGCCTTGGCCATCGAAGCGGTCACGGCGTCGAGCTTATCCTCGATATGCTGGCCGATGCAGTGGTCGATGAAGACCTTGGCGACGGTCGCCAATGTCTTGCATTCGGCGAGCTCGAACTGCGTATTCTGGAACTCGATGACCTTCTTGCCGAACGCGGTGCGCTGCTTGACGTAATCGGCGGTGAGCGCCACGGCGCGCTCC
>JAFAQJ010000417.1 GCA_019246455.1 Pseudolabrys sp. | reverse complement strand
CATGTAAAGGCGCATCGCGACCTGTATGAGAATCTTTCGAAGGGTGAGATCGAGAAGGCGAAGGTCACGAAGGATTTCTACGACGAATATTTTGCCGTGCTCGACCTGACCGCCGAATTCTATCTAGAAACCGTCAAGCTCGTCTTTCAAGATCACGTGCTGCCGCTCGGGCAGTTGACCTTTCGCGGCGATCCGGTCGAGCCGCGCGCCATCAAGCGTACCGCGCTACTCACGGTCGAGGGCGAGCGCGACGACATCTGCGCGGTCGGCCAGACGCTCGCCGCGCATGATCTCTGCGCTGGGCTGCGGCCTTACCGCAAGCGTCACCACCTACAGGCTGGCGTCGGCCATTACGGCGTCTTCAGCGGCAAGGCCTGGCAAAACCAGATTTATCCGCTGGTGAAGAACCTCATCCTTCAGAGCGACTAGGCGGCTTATTATTTCTTTTCCGGCGTGCCGCGCGGGTCGTCTTTCTTAGACATGCACTTGGCCATGAAGGCCTTGCGCTTGGCTCCTTCGAGTTTTTGATCGTCGGCGCCGAACTTACAGGTCTCCATCTTCTGTGCGTTGGTTGCCGCTGTTACCGGCACAACGTTAAAAGCGCCGAACGCAACCAACCCAATCGCGAAGATGATCAGAGCGCGAGTCATGTCGTGGCTCCTGTGCCGTTATCCTATTCCTTGCCGCCAAGCAGGCGTTTTCCCCACCATCCGCGCTTGGGCTGTGCAGGTTCTTCTGCGCCCGTGCTTGAGACAACCGGGTCGACCGTTGTGTGAGGTGCAGGCGAGTGCGAGGCGTTGGCCCAGCTTTGTCCGGTCGGCGCCGCTTCACGCACCGTTGAGCGCCGCCGTGGCGTCTCCGACACGGCTTCGCCTGATGGGGTGGAGGACTGAACGGGCGCGGTTATCGTCGGCGGCTCAGAAACCGCCGAATAGGCCGGGACACTGCTGCCACCATTGTTGCCCGGCCCGCCATGTTCATAGGCGCCTTCGAATTCGGCCTCGCCACCTTGGCCGGCCGCAGCATTGTCGCGATATCCGCCGCTGTCATCGCGGCGATGGCGATTGCGCCGGCCACCGCGTCGGCCACGCCTGCGGCGCCGCCGTCCACCGTCGCCCCCTTCGTCGCCCTCTGGCGCGAATTGGCCCTGTGGCTCAGCGGCGAATTCTTCGCCAGGCTCGCCGCTCAACTCGCCACTATTGTGATCTTCGTGCGCACCCGCGTGCTCGGCGGCTGTTTCATGCATGAAAGGTTGCACGCTCTCGTCGCGATGTTCCCGCGGCTCGCCGCCGCGCCCGCGACCCCGGCCGCGTCCGCCGCGCCGCCGCCGCCGCCGGCGATGACCGCCGTCCTCGCTAGGCGTACCTTCCGTGTGCTCGAGAGACTCCTCCACGTCGGACAGCGGGCTGTCTTCGCGCGGCTCGCTTGCAGCCGTTTCGCCTTCGCTTGTGCTTGCTTCTGCCTCGACAGCGTCCGTCTCGGCGTAAACTTCGTCCTCTTCATCCAGCAGCGGCGGCAATTGCTCGGACGCCGCCGCAGCGATACTGCGGGCCGCTTCGGGGGTGTGCACCTGTTCGCCGCGGTCGATCACGAAAGACTGGGTGCCAACAACCGTCGCGTCAGCGTTGACGATGATGGTAATCTGGAAGCGGTCTTCGAGCGCGCGCAGGTGGCTGCGTTTGTGATTGAGAATGTAGAGTGCGACCTCAGGACGAGTGCGTACGATGAGATTGTGCGTGGCGCCCTTGAGCAGCGTCTCTTCGATCGAGCGCAGCAAGGCAAGTGTGACTGAGGACACCGAACGCACATGCCCAGAGCCGCCGCACACGGGGCATTTCTCGGTCGAACTTTCCAGCACCGAAGTCCGGATACGTTGGCGCGACATTTCGAGCAAACCGAAATGCGAGATGCGGCCGACCTGAATACGGGCGCGGTCATGTTTGAGCGCTTCCTTTAAGCGGCGCTCGACCGTGCGGTTGTTACGGCCTTCATCCATATCGATGAAGTCGATGACAATGAGGCCGGCCAGATCACGCAGTCGAAGCTGTCGGGCAACTTCCTCGGCGGCTTCGATATTGGTCTTGAGCGCGGTGTCTTCGATGTGGTGCTCGCGTGTCGCGCGGCCCGAGTTGACGTCGATCGCAACCAGCGCTTCCGCCTGATTGATGACGATGTAACCGCCCGAGCGCAGTTGCACGGTCGGCAAGAACATCGCGTCGAGCTGGCTTTCGATGCCGAACCGCGTGAAGACTGGCTGGCTGTCACGGTAAAATTTCACGTTGCGCGCATGACTCGGCATGAGCATGCGCATGAATTCCTTGGCGTCCTTGTAGCCTTGCTCGCCGGCAACGATGATTTCGTCGATATCCTTGTTGTAGAGGTCGCGGATCGAGCGCTTGGTGAGCGAGCCTTCTTCGTAGACGAGCTTCGGCGCAGTCGATTTAAGGGTCAGATCGCGCACCTGCTCCCACAACCGCAGCAGATATTCGAAGTCCCGTTTGACCTCGGTTTTGGTGCGGGAGGCGCCAGCGGTGCGCAGGATCACGCCCATTCCCTCCGGGACTTCGAGCTCCTGAGCGATTTCCTTCAGGCGACTGCGGTCCTCCGACGACGTGATCTTGCGGCTGATGCCGCCCCCACGCGCCGTATTCGGCATTAGTACGCAGTAGCGTCCGGCGAGCGACAGATACGTCGTGAGCGCCGCGCCCTTGGTACCGCGCTCTTCCTTGACGACCTGCACCAGCATCACCTGCCGGCGCTTGATGACTTCTTGGATTTTGTATTGGCGCACGCGAACGCGCGGCGCACGTTCCTGTGCTTCCTCGAGCGCGTCGGCGCCGCCGACAGATTCCACCGCCTCGTCGTCGGGGTGGGGCGCCTCGTCGTGACCATTGCTCTCGCTGTGGCTTTCGGCCGGAACGGCCTCGCTGACTGCTGCCGCGTCCTCCGGTGCGGGAAGGGGACCTTCATCGCCTTCAACGATTTCGGCATTGCTTTCAGTCGTGTCGGGTTCGGCGGTACGCTGTTCGGTATCTTCGCTATGCGCCATTTCTTGCGGCGTGGCTTCCGCGACGAGTTCGGCCGCGGCGGGTGCGTCCTCGGCGTTCTGGGTTGGCGGCTCGGTGCCTTCGCCGGGCACGAAATCGGTGTGGGCAGGAGTGCCCTCAATCGGCACAGCCTCGTTTTGCGGCTCCCCATGCAGAGCTTCGTCGCGCCGGTGCGCACCGCGGCCACGATGGCGGCGGCTGCGCCGGCGCTCATGATCGGCTTCGGCGTCACGCTCGGCCTGCTCCTGCGCGGCGATCAGGGCCTGACGGTCGGCGACCGGGATTTGGTAGTAGTCCGGATGGATTTCCGAAAACGCCAGGAAGCCGTGGCGATTTCCTCCATAGTCGACGAACGCCGCCTGCAATGACGGCTCAACGCGCGTGACTTTCGCGAGATAGATATTACCGCGGAGCTGTTTGCGGTTGGCGGATTCGAAGTCGAATTCTTCGACGCGGTTGCCGCGAAGAACAACCACCCGGGTTTCCTCCGGATGGGTCGCGTCGATCAGCATTTTGTTGGCCATAACGGAATCTCACTGGGGCAGGTTCGCTCACGTCCCGGCGCAAGGGCGCAGGACGGTGCAGACCGGCATGATTGGAGTGAAAGGAGGAGCGCGCGCAGACATGCGAACGTGCGGCGAGCCCGAACGAGGACTGCGCCGCCGCCGCTTGGTTTTCGCGACGACGGAAAAAGCTGGTCTCGAAATGCGCGTGCTGCAGTAAAGGCAGCATGAACTTTAAGCCTTAGCGCTACGGCGTGCCCGAAGGCGCGGCCGTGGTTTCTCTGTGCTTGGGCTCGAATGGCGCCCGGCAAAACCCGCCGCTGTTCCCAAAAAGACCTGAGAACGGCACCGATCCGGTCGTCCTGACTAGGAGCATCCCCTGCAACCGCCAGCTCGCCCTCTCCTTGGGAGGCGACCCCTGAAGCGGCTTGCCGGATGCCCAAACGTGGCAGAACCGGAAAAATCCGAACCGTCAGCGCTTCTACATACGGTGGCGAATCCTTTGTGGCAAGCGACTGTGCAGGCCCGACACAGTGCCCGCAGAATTGGCAGTTTTTGGCAAGTTCCTGGCCCCCGTTGCAGGAGCGATCAGGTAAAACATTGCCAAAAGGGATCGAGATTCGTGGGATTCCGTGCTGGCATTATTGCGGTCATGCTGGTTTACGGCTGTGCCGCCAACACTGCGGCCGCCCCGAATGCTGCGTTTCCAGTCGCCAGCGATGTCCGGCTCGGCGGCGACGAAAACCAAACCCGCTTCGTCCTCGATCTGAGCCAGAAGGTCGACCTTGCCGCCTTTACCTTGGCCGATCCCTATCGTGTGGTGATCGACCTGCCGCAGGTCACCTTCAGTTTGCCAGGCAAGGCTGGGGACACCGGGCGCGGCCTGATCAAGGCGTTTAGGTTCGGGCTCGTGATGCAGGGCGGCTCGCGCATTGTCATAGACGTCAAGAAGCCCGTGCGCGTCGACAAGGCATTCGTGCTCGATCCTGCCGACGGGCAGCCGGCGCGTCTTGTCGTCGATCTTGTGGCCACCGATCGCGAGACTTTTCTGCGCGCTATCGCTGTCGAAAGTCATCCCGTCCGCA
>JAFAQJ010000406.1 GCA_019246455.1 Pseudolabrys sp. | reverse complement strand
GGAGCCGATGTGGCGCTGCCACAGCGACAAAAAGTCGAACCGCTGATAGGGCGTCATTAGCGCGCCAGCGTCTTCGAGAACGCGCCAATGCGGTTCCGCAGCCGCGAGAGTGTCGAACACCTGGGTCGGCGCGACCTGGTGGGGCGCGGCGCGGGCCGAAATCGGCAAGGCGCCGACATGACGCATCGCAATCGTCATGGGGTGGCAGTTTCCACGTGTTAAACTTCCCCGGAAACTCGCAAAGATTTGTCAATAAAAGGTTGGAATAGTACGGCGCCTTTGGGCGGGGGCTAGGGGCTTGGCAGGCTTGAAGAAAACCATCATTCGCAGCGGGCTCGAGACGCTGTATTTCAGCGGGCTGCACCATGTGCTGCGCCCGGTGGTCGGCGGTGTTGGCGCAATCCTGACGTTGCACCATGTCCGGCCGGCGCGGCGGGATGCGTTCCAGCCCAACCGCCTGCTCGAGGTGACGCCGCAATTTTTCGAGGGGTTGCTCAAGCGCCTGCGCCGTTCGCGGGTCGATGTCATCTCCCTCGATGAGATGTACCGCCGCATGGTCAGTGGGAACTTCAAGCGCCGGTTCGTCTGCATCACCTTCGATGATGGCTACAAGGATCTCCATGAGCACGCCTATCCGCTGCTCAAGCAATACGAGATGCCGTTCGCGGTCTATGTCTCGACCAGCTTCCCGGATCGACTCGGCGAGTTGTGGTGGCTGGCGCTCGAGGCGGTCATCGCCAAGAACGACCGCATCGGCCTCGTGGTCAACGGCAAGGATCAGTTCTTCGATTGCGCGAGCGTGCGTCAAAAGCGCGAGCTGTTCGATGACGTCTATCAATGGCTCCGCAGCATGAAGAGCGAGGACGAGCTGCGCCGCGTGGTCCGCGATCTATGCGCCTGCCACCGGGTCGAGCTTGTCTCTTTCGCGCGTGACCTGTGCATGGGCTGGGAAGAACTGGCGCAGCTCTCGGTCGATCCCCTGGTGACGATCGGCGCGCACACCGTCAATCACATGATGCTCAAGAAAATTGCCAACGAGCAAGTCGCACGCGCCGAAATCGAGATGAGTCGCGCGGTGATCGAGGCGGCGCTCGGCATCCGGCCGCAGCATTTCTCCTATCCGGTCGGCGATCCGACCTCAGCCGGCCCGCGTGAGTTCGCGATGGCGACGGAGCTGGGCCTCAAGACCGCGGTGACGACACGACCGGGCGTGCTCTTCAAGGCGCATCGCGATCACTTAACCGCGCTGCCGCGCATTTCGGTCAACGGCGAATTCCAGCAGCAGCGTTATCTGAAAGTCTTGATCTCGGGTGCCGCGACCGCGGTGTGGAACGGCTTCCGCCGCGTCAGCGCGGCTTGACCTTTTCCGGGTCCGGTTTCGACATCCATTTCACGAGCGGCATCGCCGGCAGCGCCCAGCCGATCCCGACCACAATATAATAGACCCAGGCGAGCAGGCTGTTGGTCGACAGTAAGATGGACTGCGCTAGCGCCATGCCGAGCAGCGTCCATACGATCGCCAGCGCGAACAACGCGAAGGTTCCGACGAATTTCCGAACGCGGATGGTCATAGCGGCGACAAGGCGGTGAATTGCGGCACGGCGCGGTGGACTATATGGTCCGCGGCGTCCCGATCAAGTGAGTGCCGTTCGTGCCGCATGTCGCCAATCCCTCCAATATCCTCGCCGTCCGCGTATGGCTTTCGGCGGTTGCGGCGCTGATCTTTCTGACGCTTGTCGTCGGCGGCGCCACGCGGCTCACCGAATCCGGTCTGTCGATCACCGAATGGAAACCTGTGACCGGGGTGATGCCGCCGATCTCGGGCAACGAGTGGCAGGCGGAGTTCGACAAATACAAGCTGATCCCGCAGTACCGCGAGCTCAATCGCGGCATGACGCTTGCCGAATTCAAGACGATTTATTGGTGGGAGTGGACGCATCGGCTGCTGGCGCGTCTGGTCGGCGCTGCGTTTCTGTTGCCGTTTCTCTATTTTCTGTGGCGGCGCATGATCCCGGGGGCGTTGCAATGGCGGCTTTGGAGCATTTTCGGGGCTGGTGCGTTATTGGGCGGTGTCGGGTGGTGGATGGTGTCGTCAGGGCTGTCGGAGCGCACCAGCGTGTCGCAATATCGTCTCGCATTTCATCTGACACTCGCCTGCGCGATCTACGGCGCCATTGTCTGGACAGCGCAACGCCTCGACACGCGCGCCGCA
>JAFAQJ010000402.1 GCA_019246455.1 Pseudolabrys sp. | reverse complement strand
AGCCAGGTATACGGGTTCGTCAAGCAGTCGAGTGGACACGTCAATATCTACAGCGAAGCCGGCCAGGGCACGACCGTTAAAATGTACTTCCCTCGTGCTTATGGCGCTGCCGAAAAGTCCAGCCACGAAGCACCGACATCGATTGTTCAAGGAAATGGGGAGCACATATTGGTTGTAGAAGATGACGCAGATGTCCGGAAATTTGTCTCGGAGTCGTTACGCGATCTCAATTATCGCGTCGCCGCGGCGGAATCGGCGGAAGCCGCGTTAGATTATGTGCGCGGGGGGGATCCGATAGATGCCATCATTACCGATGTGATCATGCCCGGTATGAACGGGCGGCAGCTTGCGGATGCCGCTGCATCGATTTCGCCAAAAACAAAAGTCATCTTCATGACCGGCTATTCCCGAAACGCCATCGTTCATCACGGCAGGCTGGATCCCGGCGTTGTCCTTCTTCAAAAGCCGTTCACCCGGGAAGAGCTCTCGACTCGTCTTCATCTACTGTTGCGCCCTTCGAGTTGAGAGAAGCGTTAGTGGCCTCGAAAATTTGGATCGGCGGCTACAACCGGCAGGTCCCGAGTTCGATCTCTACTAGTGCCATCACTCCGTTCAAAAATAGATAAACCGGCGGATTGTGATGTCGCCTGTTGACCCGATAACACGGGCACTTCTCGCGAGTGCGGGGATCCTGCGAATTGTGACAGGAGAAGGGGGCGTGCTAGCTCGGCATCGGGCCGGAGTAGGTCCTTGGCTGCGCATGTTGCTCCAGTTAAAGGTCTTTGGCGTACTCCCGATTCGCCGCCTTAAGCTTCTGATCATTCCCGTAAGCATAGTGCTTCGACATGTCGGGCGAGAACCGGCTCGCCGCTGGCTCGCGGCCCAGCGATTCCGCTAGCGCGCGAATGTGATGAGGCCCGGCGCCGCAGCAAACGCCAAGGTAGTTCACGCCCATGGCATAAGCTTGCCGTCCGAATTCCGCGATCTCGTAGCGCGTCACCTGAAATGGATCGAGTGCAACGGGAAACGATCGGCCGTCTGGAATACAGTGCGCGCACTCCTGGTCTTTCTCGGTCAACGATTCAAAAGTTGGCTCGGCTATGGTCGTGCGATATGGAACTGGCAGCGCCGCCACATGAATTGACACGGCTTTGCGGATTTCCTCGATCGACGGCATCATTGTTCTGATGCCGCGGATGCAGTTCAATCCGACCACATCCGCGCCCTGCTGTTCGATTTTCTTGGCAGCTTCGGCAGGCTTAAAGCCATCGCGCATAGTGCCGTGGCGATGCAAAGCAAAGGTCACGACCGACGGAAGCTTGGTGCGTTTGATGACGTCAAGGGCGATCTCGGCTTCACCGAGCCATGAGAAGGTTTCGGCAATTATAAAGTCGACACCGGCTTCGACCACCCAGCTGACCTGCTCCTCGAACATCGCCCGTATCTGACGCTCGGCGTCGCGATTGTTGGGCTCATACACGTTGGTGTTACAGATATTGCCGGCTACCAGGGCGTTGCCCTCTGCGGCGACCTTCTTGGCGATCGCTAAAGCCTGCCTATTCATCGGCTCAAGATCGGCTTCGCGCCCGATGAGGCGTAACTTTTCGCGGTGTGCGTAGTAAGTAAATGCCTCGATCACATCAGAGCCGGCTCGCAGAAAATCGCGATGCAGGTTTTCGACCTGTTCAGGAAAATCAAGGACGACCTCAGGCACGTAAGCGCCGGCTTGAAGGTAGCCGCGTCGTTCAAGTTCAAAGAGGTAGCCTTCGGCACAGATCACCGGTCCGACGGCGAGACGTTCAAGCAGGCCCGATTTCTTCATTCGCTTCCTCCAGGTTTATCGATCGCCCGACCTGCGCTAGATCAGTCGCCGAAGCAGTAAGTGCGTCAGCATCGCAAGTGGCCCAATGGGTCGGATGGCATATTCTGACATGATGCACATTTTTCCGGCTGGTATAAGCGCATTTACGGTTGGTGACGTCCGACTTGCACATCGGGCTATCAGCGCGGATACGCAGGCCGAAGCGCAGCATCGGGCATGAACGTGTCGTATTTCTGATACGCGTCGTGTTACGCTTTGCCATGATGGGATTGGACCCAAAGCGGCCTGTCGGGAGTGCGCTTGCAGACGATCCACTTCATACTCGCCAATCTTCCGGTGATTTGGCACCGCACGATCGAGCACGTGATGCTCGTCAGTGTCGCGATTTCGATCGGGATCGTCACCGGCGTCACCATCGGTATCTTAATCACGCAGAGTAAGGCGGCCGCCGACCGCGTTCTTGAGGTAGGCGCCGTGGTCATGACAATTCCGTCAATCGCGTTGTTTGGCCTGCTGATCCCGATCCTTTCATTGATCGGGCAGGGGATCGGTTATTTGCCCGCAGTGATCGCACTCATCTTG
>JAFAQJ010000251.1 GCA_019246455.1 Pseudolabrys sp. | reverse complement strand
GGCGGCGCTCAACAAGACCGAGACGTTCGGCGAGCGACGGCTGTTGCGCAGCGGCCGGCACAAGGCCGGCCAACAGCGCGAGAAGTGCGCCACAAAGTATTGAAATTTTTTTCCGCCCCGGCATAACGGCGCCACTAGACTGCGACCGCCATGCGTCCGCAATGAAACTGCGGCGAGAAGGTAAATGTTAACGCGCCGCGAGCGGCGTGATGCCGAGGTCAGCCGCGAGCTTGTCGAGCTGTGCGATCAATTGGGGCGGCAAAGCGAGGCCGTTACGCAGCCGGTCCTCGCGGCGTTTGGCACGTTGCTCGCCCGGCAACCGGACCGCTTGACCCGGCAGTGGCTTGGTATCGCGCAATTCGCGAATGTGGCGGTCGACCTCGGCCTTGAATTCGGCGAGTGGCCGGAAGCGCGACGGATCGAGCGCCAACACAAATTGTCCGGTATTCGTGACTTTTCCCGGCTCCAGGTTGAAGTCGACGCAATCGCGGCCAAACAGGGCGCCATTGAGAGTCCCAGCCAGCAGCCCGAATATCAGCGCGAGCCCCGCGCCCTTGTAGCCGGCCATCGGCAGCAAGAGCGCTTCGGCGCTCTTGTGCGGATCCGTAACCGGGGCGCCAGTCTTGGGATCGATCATCCAGTCGTCCTGCAGCGGCTGGTTTTGCAGGCGATGATTCTTGATGGTGCCGTACGACACGATCGACGTGGCAATATCAAGCACCAGCGGCGGCTCTTCGCCCGCGGGGATGGCGATTGCGATGGGATTGGTGCCAAGCAACGGTTCGGCACCGCCGGCAAGCGGCATGTGGTTGGCGTTTGCTACAGCTGCGTAGAGGCCGATCATGTCGTGCTTGAGGGGCAACGCCGCGTAGACGCCGGCCGCACCGGCGTGACCCGACATCTTGCAGCCGGCCCAGGCCACGCCGGTTTCGCGCGCCATTTCGATGGCGGTTTCGGTGGTCTTCGCCACGACCAAATGGCCCATGCCATTATCGCCGTCGATCAGCGCGGTCGCCGGCGCGGTGCGTTTGACCGTGATGTTAGGCTTCGGATTGGTCGAGCCCATCTTGAGACGCTCGACATATTGCTTGAGGCGGAACACGCCGTGCGCGTCGGCGCCGATCAAGTCGGCTTCCAACATCAGCTCGGCGATCTTGGTGGCGTCGGCGTCGGACACGCCGCATTTCTTCATCGCGTCGACAATCAGACCGTTGACAGCTTTCGTCGCGGTCCGTTGTGGTGTTTTGGCGTCCATGTCAGGTTTTCACCGTCAGCAATTCGACCGCGCGATCGTGCAAAATGCTTTGCTTGTCCTTGTCGCCGATCGCCAGCGACTTCACATGCGCGACGCAATCGACCATGCCCATGTCGTAAGGATAATCGCTGCCGAGCACGACGTGCGAGACGCCCGCGCGTTCGATCATGAATTCCAGCGTCTCTTTCGAGTGCAGGATCGTGTCGTAGATGAAATGATCGATGATCTTGTCGGGACGCTTCGAAACGTTCTTCTTTGGTTCGGGCCTTACATCCCAACCATGAGTCCAGCGCGCGGCCTGATACGGCACGAAGCCGCCGCCATGCGCGAGACAGATCTTGAGTTTCGGATAACGGTCGAACACACCGCCGAACACCAAGCTTGCCGCCGCGATCGTCGTGTCCAGCGGATTGCCGATCAGGTTGGCGAGGTAATAAGATTTGAGCCGGTCGGCACCGGCGACGTTGTTCGGATGAACGAACATGAAGGCGCCGAGCTCCTCGGCGGCCTTCCACAACGGCTCGAAGCCCGGATCGTCCAGATTCTTGCCCTGCACGTTTGACGCAAACATCGCGCCGCGCAGGCCGAGCGTCTTGACGATACGGCGTAACTCCGCAGCGGCCTCTTCCCCGTTCTGCATCGGCAGCGTACCGATGCCCATGAAACGGTCCGGCGCCTGTTTCATCAACTTCGCGATCTGATCGTTCTGGATCGCCGCCGCAGGCGTGCCTAGCCCATAAAGATAAGTCTGCGGCGTCGCTGACAGCACATGGACATCGACGCCCGCAGCGTCCATGTCCTTAAGCCGCCGCTCGACATCGAAGCCGCCGCGCGGGAATGGCTTGTACGGAACACCCGCCACTTCAAGCGTCGCGAAATTCTTATCGATCGGCGTCAGCTTGATCGCGGCTTTCGGCGTTTCCTTATTGAGGAGCGCGATGGTTTCCTCGGTGAGGACGTGCGTGTGGGTATCGATGGTGCGCGCAGCCATTTCGCCCTCGGAAAACCGGATTTGTGAACGTTGGTTGAGGCTTTGCCGCAGCAAATCGGGGGGTGCAAGCCCTGTCGCGCCTTACACGATAAGCTATAACCGGGCGGATTTATTGGCCGGAACGCATGATGGACAGCAAGACAGCCACATCTGCCACTCACGGCAAGCGCGAAGCGCGGCTTGAAGATAATGCGCTGGTGCGCGGTGCTGGGCGTTTTGTTGACGATGCCCGGTTCCCGAACCAGGCCTTCGCGGCCTTCGTTCGCTCGCCGCACGCCCACGCCAAGGTTGTTTCGGTCGACATCAGCGCCGCGGCCAAGGCCAAGGGAGTGTTTGGCGTCTTCACGGGCGCCGACATGAAGGCCGCCGGGCTTGGCACCGCGGGCAAGCATCCGCCCCTACCCGGCCGCGGCAAGAAAGATTTGATCCAGCCCTTTCGTCCGGTACTGGCGGACGACCACGTGCGCTACGTCGGTGAAGCAGTAGCGATGGTGGTGGCCGACAGCGTCGGCAACGCCAATGACGCCGCCGATCTGGTGACCGTCGAATATGAAGAATTGCCGGTCGTGGTCGATCCGCGTGAGGCGATCAAACCTGGCGCGTCGCAAATCCATGGCGAAGCGCCAGACAACACGGCGGTCGATTGGCCGGGCATGGTCGAGAACATCGAGAATGAGCAGGAAGTTGACCGCATCATTAAGAGCGCACCACATGTCGCGCGTGTCACGGTCCATCATCAGCGGCTCGCTGTCATGTCGATGGAAACCCGCGGCGCCAACGCGCGCTACGACAAGGCGACCGACA